>JBKPKF010000252.1:0-13979 GCA_046730995.1 Pseudomonadota bacterium | reverse complement strand
CTCCCGTCGGTTGGCCCGCGGCCACAGCAGCGCCCGGCAAAGCCGAGGCGGGAGACACGCCGCGGCGAACGGCGGTCGCGCGGCTCGAGATCTAGCGTGCGAAGGCGGTGAACCATGGCTGACGAAGACATTTGGAGGCGGCGCTACTTCGCATATACGGCTGTGCGGATTGGCGGCCTGGCGATCTTCTTCCTCGGAATCGCGATCGGCTTCACCAGCCTCGTCCGAGAGGGCGGCTGGCCCCAGCTAGGAGCCATAATTGCAATCCTGGGCGCGATTGACGCCGTGTTCGCGCCTCGGCTCCTCAAGAAGGGCTGGGACAATCAGGACCAGCAAGATCCACCGCCGTGAGGCGATTCTGGAAAGAGGTCACGGTCGAGCAGGAGGAGGACGGCTGCGGAATTCGGCTTGATGGCCGCGAGGTTCGGACACCGGCGCAGGCTCCGCTGAGCCTGCCCCACCGTGCCCTTGCCGAGGCCATCGCGGAAGAATGGCGCTCGGCCGCTGACGAGGTCGATCCGCGGGCCATGCCGCTTACGGGCTTTGCGAACGCCGCAATCGACCGGGTCGCGCCCGAGCGAGCGGCCTTTGCGGTCGGGCTGGGGCGTTACGCGGAGGCTGATCTCTCTTGCTATCGCTCGGAATGGCCGCCCGAACTGGTCGAGCGCCAGGGGCAGGGCTGGGATCCTTTGCTGGGATGGGCGCGAAGGCGTTACGACGTCGATTTCGCGACGACGTCCGGACTGATCCATATTCCGCAGCCGCCCGCGACCGTGGACCGGCTGGTCCATGAGGTAACGGCCCTCGATCCATTCCGGCTGGCGGCCCTCTCGGCGCTGGTCACGATCGGAGGCTCGCTGATCGCTGGACTGGCGGTGCTTGAGAACGCGATCTCTGCGGAGGAAGCATGGGCCGCGGTCAGCATCGATGAGCGATGGCAGCTCGAGCAATGGGGCGCCGATACCGAAGCACAGCAAGCGCTGGATAACCGCCGGCGCGATTTTTTCGCGGCTGCTCGATTCCTGGAATTGCTAGGCTAGTAGTTCGGGCGCTCGACCAGACGGCGGACAAAGTCGAACAGGTAGGGTCGGCGGTCCCGGCGCAGCCGTTCCGCATCAATGATCGATCGCACTTCCGCCAGGCACTGGTCCATGTCCTCATTAATCAGGACAAAGTCGTACTCGCCCCAATGCCCAATCTCGCTGGCAGCGCGGCGCATCCTGGTTCCAACTACCTCTTCCGAATCCGTTCCTCGCGCGCGAAGCCGCCGTTCCAATTCCTCCATCGAGGGCGGCAGGATGAAGATCCGGACCAGGTCGGTAGCAAAGGCACCCCGAAGCTGCTGCGTGCCTTGCCAGTCGATGTCGAACAGGATGTCGCGACCGTCTTTCAATGCTTCCTTGATCGGCTCCTTCGGGCTGCCGTAACGATGGTCGAAGACATAGGCCCACTCCGCAAATTCATCGGCCGCAACCAGCCGCTCGAACTCCGCGCCACTGACGAAATGATAGTCGACATCGTCCGTTTCACCCGGGCGCTTGGGCCGGGTGGTCGCGGAAATCGACATCGTAATTTCAGGATCGGACTCTAGGAGCATTCGCGAGATCGTCGTCTTACCCGCGCCCGAAGGGGACGAAAGCACGATCAGCAGGCCGCGGCGTCGGCGAATGGAGTTGTCGTCCATGACCGCTCTTGCTTCGGCCGGGCCGTGGCCGTCAAGCGGCGGGTTGACGCAGTGCACAAAAAACAGGCTTGAAATTGTGCGATGCAATGTTATGTTGCAGTGCAGCAAATTCAGAGGAATTGTTTAATGACAGACGAAACCAAGGTTGAAGCTCAGGCTGTTGCCGAGGCTCCGGCCAAAGTCGCCGTAGCAATTGCCGACACCGTCGAGACGATCGCTAAGGAGACCAAGAAGGCGGCCAAAGTGGAGCGTGCTTCCATCACCCGCCGGGCGAAGCGGAAACCGGTCGCCGAAAAGGCCGCGCCCCGCCGCGCCAAGTCTGTCCGCCGCAAGAATCGTGCCGCCGCCCGCAAGAACGCGCGCCCGGCCAAGCAAAGGATTGAAACCGTGACCAACACCAATTTCTTCGAAGTTCCGGCCTTCGCGCCGTTCCAGTCGATCTTCAGCGACGCCAGTGATCGCAGCCAGGAGATCGTCAAGCGCAGCCAGAAGGTTGCGGAAGAGCTCGCCGATCTCACCCGCGCTAACGTTGAGGCGGTGGTCGAGGCCGGCCGAGTCGCCAGCGAAGGCGCTCGCGCCATCGGCCAGGACGCCGTCAGCAAGGGCCGCGAGAGCTTCGAGCAGGCTGCGGACGCGATCCGCTCGCTCGCCGAGGCCAAGTCGCCGACCGAATATCTGCAGCTCCAGGGCGACTTCGCACGCGCGTCGTTCGACCGCGCGATCGCCGAGAGCTCGAAGCTCACCGAATCGCTGGTGAAGCTTGCCGGCGAGGCGTTCCAGCCTCTTTCGAATCGCGCCACGGCGAACGCCGAGCGCTTCAATACCCTCGTTGCCTGACCCTCTCCCCTCCTAGTTCAGGTAACGAACACGGCGGCCGCTCCCCCAAGGGCGGCCGCCAATTTTTTACGACAAGCGTGCGAAAGCCGCCTTGCGGCACTTTTCAAGCCTGCCATATTTTATAGCGCGATGAGCATCGACAAGATCATCATGGCCAACGGCGACGAAGACGGGATCGACGAGATCGAAACCGGCGTCGCGACGCGCACCCGGCCCAAGACCAAGAAGCCGTCGAACTACAAGGTCCTGATGCTCAATGACGACTACACGCCGATGGAGTTCGTCGTGCTCGTCCTGCAGAACTTCTTCTCAATGGGCATCGAGGATGCGACCCGGGTCATGCTCCAGGTGCACCAGCAAGGCGTCGCCGTATGCGGCGTATTCACCTACGAGGTCGCCGAAACCAAGGTCACGCAGGTGATCGATTTCGCCCGGGAAAACCAACACCCGCTGCAGTGCACGCTCGAAAAGGCTTGAGCAGGTCCTTCCCACCAGCTTCGCTGGCAGGGGGGAACTTCCCTCGCTAAAGCGCGCCGATGGACAGCATCTGGATCAAAGGCGGGCAGAGCCTCAAGGGCGAGATACCGATTAGCGGCGCTAAAAATGCCGCTTTGACGCTGATGCCCTGCGCGCTGCTCAGCGACGAGAAGCTGACACTGACGAATCTTCCGCGTCTCGCCGACGTCGACACGTTCAGCCATCTCTTGAACCAGCTCGGCGTTTCGACCCACGTCGCAGGGGTAAAGAAGGGCGAATTCGGCCGGCGAATGACGCTTCAGGCCGACGAGATCGTCTCGACGGTCGCCCCATACGACATGGTTCGCAAAATGCGCGCGTCGGTGCTGGTCCTTGGACCGATGCTCGCTCGCGCGGGCGAAGCGACCGTATCCTTGCCGGGGGGCTGCGCGATCGGCGACCGCCCGATCGACCTGCACCTGAAAGCGCTCGAATGCATGGGCGCCGAGATCGAGCTCACTGCGGGCTACGTAAAGGCGACCGCGCCGAAGGGGCGGTTGCCGGGCGGCGATTTCAGCTTTCCCGTCGTATCGGTCGGCGCCACCGAGAATGCACTGATGGCGGCGGTGCTCGCCAAGGGCAAAACGCAGCTGTTCAACGCCGCGCGCGAGCCGGAAATCGTCGACTTGTGCAACCTCCTTGTCGCCATGGGCGCGAAGATCTCCGGAATAGGCTCCTCGCACCTGATCGTGACCGGCGTCGAAGGGCTTCACGGAACGACCTACGAAGTCATGCCCGATCGGATCGAGGCTGGGAGCTATGCCTGTGCGGCGGGCATTACCGGCGGTTCCATAGACCTCATTGGCGCCCGGCCCGACGATATGCGCGCGACGATGAGCGCGCTCGCTCATGCTGGGCTCGCGATCGAGTTCCACGACCGCGGGATCAAGGTCAGCTCCAACGGCAAATTGAAGCCGTTGGCACTGTCGACCGCTCCCTTCCCCGGTTTCGCGACCGACATGCAGGCGCAGTTCATGGCGATGCTCGCACTGGCCGCGGGCGACAGCTTTCTCGAAGAGACGATTTTCGAGAATCGCTACATGCACGTCCCCGAACTCCGCCGAATGGGCGCGAACGTCGAGGTTCACGGCCGCTCGGCGATCGTCCGGGGTGCGGAGGGGCTCACCGGCGCGAGCGTGATGGCGACCGATCTTCGTGCCTCGATGAGCCTGGTCCTGGCCGGGCTCGCGGCCGAGGGCGAAACCGAAGTACTGCGGGTCTATCACCTCGACCGGGGCTACGAGCGGCTCGAAGAAAAGCTGTCGGCTGTCGGTGCGACGATCGAACGCCGCAGCTCCGGCTAGAGCTTTTTCATGAAGCGGATGCTCGTTCGGTCGTAACCCAGGTGACGGTAGAAGGCGTGAGCAGCGGCACGGCGATCGTTGCTCGTCACTTCGATGATCTTGCAGCCCGCTCTTTTGAGCAGGCGTTCGACTTCTTCGACCAGCAATTTCCCAATACCCTTGCCTTGCGCCTCCTCGGCAACGACGAGCGCAGTGATCCGGCCAAGCGGCGCCGGACGATGGATCACGATGCGGCGGCCTATCCCACACATTCCGACAACCTTCTTGTCGAGCGTAGCGACCAGCGGAATCTCGCCGGTCTTCTTGAGAGCGGTGAGATTCTTGCGCACGGTCTTCTCGTCGATTGGATGGCCGAGGTAGCGGATCAGCTTAGAAAGCTCCTTCGCATCCTTGGGCGCGGCGGGCCGTACCTTGGGTTGGGGTGGCGGCTTCGGTTTTGGCTCGGCCTTCGGACGTTTCGCTGGCGACGCCTTGAGCGGCGGTCCGGGCTCGGCATCGTTCGCTGCCGCGCGTGCGATCTTCGTCGGTTTGCGCTTGCGCGGAAGCACTGCGACGTCCAGCGACGCGCCCCAATCCTTCGCACCGAGGTTGCGGAGATAGTCCTCGACGTCCTCGGGTTTGGCGATCGGCCCCTTGGAGTCCATTCCGAAGACTGCCTTGCCCGATTTGTCGGTCAGGCCGACCTTGCCGAACCGGCGCTTCCCTAGCGTCCGAACGCGTGAGCGCACCAGCTTGAGGCCGCGATTTCGGGCGCTCTCCGCGAGCGCGTCGAGGCGTTCGTCGCTCACAGTCTATCCAACACGTGCAGGATCAGGCCCACGAGGCCGCCGACCAAGGTGCCATTGACCCGGATATATTGCAGGTCGCGTCCCACCGCCGCCTCGAGCCGTGCGGTGACCGTGCGCGCATCCCAGCCACGGATGGTCTCGGACACAAGCTTGACGATCGAGCTTCCATAGCTCGCCGCCATACCGACGGACGCACGGCGTGCGAACCGATTGATTGCGATCCGGATCCTGGGATCGTTTTCGAGCGTCGCCCCCATAGACTTCATGATCTCGCCGAGCTTCCCCGCAAGCACGGCATCGGGATTGCGCGCAGCCCGAATCACGGCTTCGCGGGCCTTTTGCCACAGCGCATCGAGCCACAAGCTGACCGACTGGTTGTCGAGCAGTTGCTCCTTGATGGCCTCGACCCTTTCCCGGGTTTCGGGCCGTGTCTGAAGATCGTTGGCGAGTTGGGCGAGCGCTTCCTCCACCTTGATGCGTACCGGATGGGCGGGATCGGTCGACATCTCGGCCGTGAGCTTCCGCAGGCCATTGATGATCGCATCGGCGAGCTTGGCGTCCAGCCCGGCGAGCTTCAGCACCCAGTTCGCCTTCTTGTGAACCATCTCGCGGATCAACGGCTCGTTTGCGTCGAGTGCCCGCGCAGTCCATCGAATCGCTGCTTCCAGCATCGGGACATGGCGATCCTCGTTGATTGCCGAAGCGAGCGCGTGACCGACCAAGGGCGAGACTTCCGTTTTGCGAAGCCGCGACGAGATCGCGCCCTTGACGATCCCGCCGAGCCGCTCGTCGTCCAGGCTTTCGAAAATATCGGCGATGAGGCGCGACGCGCCGGCTCGGATTCTCGTCCCCTGACCGGCCGGAGTCTGGAGGAAGCGGCCGGCAACTCCGGCCACGTCGAGCTTCTGCATCCTGCGGGCGACCACCCCCGGGATAAGAAAATTTTCCTGCAGGAATCGCGCGAGCGCCTCGCCGATCCGGTCCTTGTTGCGCGGAATGATCGCGGTGTGCGGGATGGGAATCCCAAGCGGGTGGCGGAAAAGCGCGGTCACCGCGAACCAGTCCGCAAGCCCGCCGACCATCGCCGCTTCGGCGAAGGACTTCACATAGCCCAGCCACGGATATTGCGCTTCGAGCGCACGGGCGGCGACGAACACGCCCGCCATCACGACGAGCAGGCCTGTCGCGACGAGCTTCATGCCCTGCGCGCCCGACTGCGCGGGGTTGAAGCGGCTCATGACCGGCTGCGACGATGTTCGGTTCATGCCCTCCTAATAGCCGGAGGGACGCGAAGGTTCACTCCGCCGGAAGCGGCTGGGACTCACGATGGGCGTCCGCGCCTATCACCCGATGAAACAGCCTGCCGAACCGCGATTCGATCGAGATGGCGATCGAGAAGTAGGACGGCACCAGGAGCAGCGTCAGGATCGTCGAGAAGATCAGGCCGCCGATGACCGTAATGCCCATCGGCGCGCGCCAGCTGTTGTCGCCGCTGATCGAGATCGCGGTCGGAAGCATGCCGGCGACCATCGCAACCGTGGTCATCACGATCGGCTGGGCGCGCTTGTGGCCCGCTTCCCAGATGGCATCGTTCTTCGGCATTCCGTGGTTCATCATCTCGACCGCGAAGTCGACCAACAGGATCGAGTTTTTAGCGACGATCCCGAACAGCATCAGGATGCCGATCAGGACGAAGAGCGAAACGGGCTGGCCGGCGATATGCAGCGCGGCTGCAGCGCCCAGCGGTGCGAGCAGAAGCGAGCCCATGTTGACGAAGGGCGCCAGGAACCGGCGGTAGAGCAGAACCAGTACCGCGAACACCAGCAGCACGCCGGCGATCAAGGCGACCGCGAAGTTGAAGAGCAGTTCGGCCTGCCACTTCTGGTTGCCGAGATTCATTTTCTGAACGCCTTGCGGCAAGTTCTTGAAGCTCGGCAATTCATAGACCTTGGCCCAAACATCACCTTCGACGACCCCCGGCGCGAGGTCAGCGCCGACCGTCATCCGGCGAAGCTGGTTCGACCGGTTGATCGTCGTCGGACCCGAGCCGAAGCCGATGGTCGCAACGGCCTTCAGCGGAACCGAGCCGCCGCCCGAAGTTGGAACCGGCAGATTCTTGAGGGTCTCGATGTCGCGGCGCGAATTCTCGGAGAGCGACACGGTGATCGGCACCTGCCGGTCGGACAGTGAGAATTTGGCGCTGTTCTGCTCGATGTCGCCAAGCGTGGCGATGCGGATGGTTTGGCTCAGCGCAGCGGTCGTCACGCCGAGATCGGCGGCGAGATCGAAGCGCGGCTTGATCGTGATTTCGGGCTGGGCGAGCTGGCTTCCGACACGCGGGGCCCGCAGCCCAGGCACGGTTTCCATTTCTTTGGCGATCCGGTTGGCGACCGCGGTCAGCTGCACCGGGTCATCGCCGCCGAGGTACAGCATGATGTCCCGAGAATCCGGATCAGGCCCGCCGCCGTTCTGGCTCTGGAAGCTGACTCGCGCGTCAGGAATTTCTGCGAGCGCCGGCGACATATTCCGCTGAAACTCCGTGTTGGTGACGGCGCGATCCTTCTTGAGGACAATGCTGACCCGGCCGTTGCCGACATTCACGCGCTCGAACACGCGCTCGACGTTGGGATCCTTCTCGACCATGGCTGCGACCCGGTCGACGACCACTTCTGTCTGTTTCAACGTGGTGCCCGGCGCCAGGGTAATATTTACCCTTGCGAAATCGTCGTTTTGCGGCGGGAAGAAGGACAGCGGCAGCGTCCCGAAGAGAACAACGCTGAGCAGCAGGGTGAGAATTCCGGCGCCAACCATGGCCAGCCGGTGATCGCGCATGCGCGCGTTCCAGCGTGCGACAACGATTCCATGCCATTCCGCGAACCGGCCACGGCCGAATAGCTGGACGAGGGCTGCGATCCCCTTGCCGGCACCATATGCGGCTGCCGCGCCAACAAGCGCTGCGATCGCGAACGAGATCGCCCCCGGCACGCCGACCTTGCCGAGCAGCATCATCGTCGCCATCAAACCGGCGCCGAATGCCAGAAGGACGGGGATGAGGAGCAGGAATCCAAGCGCATAGTAGCCGAACTTGCGAGCCGGCTTGGGCAAGCGAGCGAGCAGCGCATGGGCCTTGGTAGTATCGAGACTCCAGTTGAGGACCTTCAGATAGATGTCCATCCACTTCCAGGCGGCGTGCGGCTGGACGCCGTGAGAGCGCAGGAAATAGGCCGAGATCAGCGGCGTGATCATGCGCGCGACGAACAAGCTCATCAGCACCGACAAGACGACGGTGAAGCCGAACGCCTTGAAATACTGACCGGCGATGCCGGGCATCAGGGCGACGGGGAAGAACACCGCGACAATGGCCATGGTTGTCGCCAGAACTGCGAGCCCGATCTCGTCCGCCGCGTCGAGGGAAGCCTGGTAGGCGGACTTGCCCATGCGCATGTGGCGGACGATGTTTTCGATCTCGACGATCGCGTCGTCGACGAGGACGCCGGCGACGAGGCCCATCGCCATGGTCGACATGAAGTTCATGGTGATGCCCATCAGGCTCATGAACCAGAAGGCGGGGATGGCCGACAGTGGAATGGAGACTGCGGAAATCGCGGTTGCGCGAATATCGCGGAGGAAGAGTAGCACGACCAGAACTGCGAGCACCGCACCTTCGACGAGGCCCTCCATCGCCGAACGATATTGTCCCTTCGTATAGTCGACCCGGTTGAAGATCTCGGAGAACTTGACCCGCGGATTCTCCTTTTCGAGCTTCTTCAGCTCCGCCATGCCCGCGTTGTAGGCGGTGACTTCGGACGACCCCTTCGCGCGCTGGACGTAGAAGGTCACGACCTGGCGGCCGTTCATCTTGGTCAGCGTGCGCTGTTCTGAAGACGCATCCTTGACTTCGCCAAGATCGCTGAGCCTGACGAATCGGCCGCCCGGCAAGGCGATCTCCGTCTGGGAAAGCTGATAGGCGTCACGAGCGTTGCCGAGCACCCGCACGGACTGCTCCGAGCCGGCGATCTCGGCGCGCCCGCCGGCGCCGTTGAAATTACTCTGGCGAAGCTGTTGGTTCACCTGAGCGGCCGTAATTCCCTGCGCCTGCAGGGCGGCAGGGTCCAGGATCACCCGGATGGTGCGGTCGACACCGCCGCCGCGCGACACTGCGGCGATCCCCTCGACACCCAGCAACCGCTTTGCAATGTTGTTGTCGATATACCAGCTGAGCTGCTCGAGGGTCATGTCCGTGGTTCCAGCGGCCATGACCATGATCGGTTCGTCTTCGGCGTCGACCCGCGTGATTTGCGGTTCGATGATTCCCTCGGGCAGGTTGCTTCGGATTTGCGCGACAGCGTTGCGAACGTCGTTGACTGCGCGATCGCTGGGTGTCCCGAGCTGGAAGCTGACAAAGGTGGTGCTGTTGCCCTCGGTGATCGAGCTGTTGATTTCGTCGACGCCCGTGATTCCGCGCACCGCGGATTCGATCCGCTGAGTGACCTGTGTCTCCATTTCGTTTGGAGCGGCGCCAGGCTGCGAGACCGAGACGATTGCTGCCGGGAAGTCGATGTCCGGCGCGTTGTTGACCTGCATTCGAGCGAATGACACCAACCCGGCGAGCATAAGGCCGACGAACAGCACGATTGGGCCGACCGGGTTGCGAATGCACCAGGATGAAATGTTACGGAAATTCATAAGGCTCGAACTCTCGACTTAGCTTCAGTCGACGCTCACGACGCCGACTGACGCTTTGGCTTCACCTTTTGGCCGGGATTGAGGAAGGGGCCGGCCGAAAGCACGACCGCCTCGTTCCCGCTGATCCCTGCGGCGATCGTCACGCCGTTATCGCCGACCGTTCCGATCTTGATGTTGCGCCGCTCGACCTCGTTCTTGGCATTGATGATGTAGACGTAATTGCCGCTGTCGTCGCTTAGCACCGCGCTCTGTGGCAGCAGTGGGGCGGTCGTGGTGCCCGCGGCGATCCGCGCCTCCGCGAAGCCGCCGGGCCGCATTGCCAAATCATAGGGGACGGCAATCCTGACATCGCCCAGGCGCGACTGCGGGTCGATCATGGGCGCAACCTGCCACACGGTCCCGGAAAAGGTGCGGTCTGAGCCGACAGGGATCACCTGCACCGGCATTCCCACGTGGACCTGGGCAAGGTCCTGCTGCGAAAGCTGGGCGCGCATCTCCATCTGACCGCCTTCGGCTAGTCGGAACAGCGCGCCCGAGGCCGCGCCAACGATCTGGCCTACCTCGACATTGCGGGCGAGAATCAGCCCGGCGGCAGGAGCAGTCACGTTTAGCCGGCCGATTTCGGCGCGCGTCGCGCCGAGCTGCGCCTGGGCCACCCGAACCTGGGCGAAGGCCGCATCGCGAATTGCTTTCTTCGAATCGATCTCAGCCTTCGAAACGAACCCCCGGCCCTGAAGCGCGAGGGCCCGCTCATAGTTGGATTGGGCAAGGGCGGCGTTCGCCCTTGCGGCCTGGATCTGGGCGGCAAGCTGCGCTGCCTCCTGTGCCTGGACGGAACGATCGACGATCGCCAGTGTCTGCCCGGCGCGGACCCAGGTGCCCGCATCGACGAGCACCCGAACCACACGTCCGCCCGATCCGGCGATTCCAACGGGCTGGTCGCGCTTGGCTGCCAGCGGGCCACTCGCCGTGACCATTCCGGCGACCTGGCTGCGGCCAGGGACGATCACCGTCACGGTCGGTACCTGGCCAGCTCCGGCCGCGGCTTCCTCGGCGGTCTTCTTCGAGCTTCCGGCGCTCATGAACATGATGAGAGCGCCGACGATTACGAGGAGCGCGACAACGGCCCCGATAATGACCCAGCGGCGCTGGCGCGACCGGTCGCTGACGACCAACGTGTCCGACGTGCGGAAAGAGGTTTCCCTGTTCATCATTCCCTGCTCAGTCTCGCGAATCTGCCAATGCCGGCCAATGCGAGCTGTATTAATCTAATAACTCACCTAGCGCAACAGACCGTCGCGCGCGCGACTTTGCTATCGAATTTCGACCAACGGCCCCTCTTGCGCCGCGAGCGCTGTGGAGCAATCCGCCGCCAGCCGCGTAGTGCACAACTGTGACGCGAAGGGAAGTCGAAAGATGGAACATTATGGGATTATCGCCTGGATCGTGCTCGGCGGGATCGCCGGGGCCATTGCCAAGCTGCTGACTCCGGGCCGCGACCCGGGCGGGTGCATCGTTACCATCCTGCTCGGTATCGCCGGAGCGCTCTTGGCCGGCTGGATCGGCCATGCGATCGGCTGGTATAAAACCGGTGAAGGCGCCGGTTTCATTGCCGCTATTGTCGGCGCGATCATCCTGCTCGTCATTTACAGGTTAATCGCCGGACGGCGTCGCGGCTTATAAGCCGGCGTTCTCGTTCATGATCCAGCCATTGCCGCTGAGTGACGTATACCCGCTCGACGGCAATGAGGATCCTAGTGATGAAACATGCTTGGTTTGCGATGGCCTTCGTCGCTGCGTCAATCACCGCTCCGGCGGGGGCTCAGCAGACGCCTTCGATCACCCAAACCATCGCCGGGACGCGCCTCGACATCATCGCGACGGGTGAGGCGACCAGGGTTCCAGACGTTGCCGTGATCACCGCGGGCGTGATTACGCGGGCAAGCACAGCACGGGCGGCTCTGGAGCAGAATTCGGCTCGGATGGAGCGTGTGCGCGCCTCGCTGAAGCGCGCAGGGATTGCCGACCGCGACATCCAGACCAGCAACATCAGCCTCAATCCCGAATATCGCTACGTCCAGGACCAACCTCCACGGCTGACCGGTTACACCGCGTCCAACCAAGTCAACGTTCGTTTCCGGGACATCGCCAAGAGCGGCGATATACTTGACGCGCTGGTGGCGGAGGGAGCGAACTCCATCAACGGCCCCAACCTGACGATCGACAAGCCCGAGGAAGCGCTCGACGAAGCCCGAACCAAGGCGGTCGTCATCGGTCGGGCTCGCGCCGATACCTATGCCCGGGCGCTCGGTATGCGCGTCGTTCGGTTGGTCTCGGTCAGCGAAGAAGGCGGGAGGTATCCGGTACCGCCGCCGATGCCTGTCATGATGGAGGCCCGGGCGCAGGGCGCCGTTGCGACCAAAATCGATCCGGGCGAGCAGAAGGTTCAGTTGAGCCTAGCGATGGTGTTCGAACTGCAGTGATATCGAAAAGGCCGCCCGGATGACCGGACGGCCTTTCACGAACAGATAGTGTTTGGTTTAGCGGACGCTTCCTCGGCGAATCAGGTTCACAACGGCCAAAAGGACGACCGCGCCGAGCAGCGACCACAGGAAGGTTTCAACGGTAAGGGCCCCATTGATATTACCTTTGCCTAGGACCAAGCCGGCGATCACCGCGCCGATGATGCCGACGACAACGTTCAAGATGATCCCTTGCTGGGCGTCGGTGCGCATGATGAGGCTCGCAAGCCAGCCGACGATGCCGCCGACAACCAGCCAGATGATGATACCCATGGTCTCTCCCTCCTGTTTTCTGGCCACCCGCGAACTCGGCGGCCACTCCGGCATCTAGACGCGCGATGCGCCGCGGTTGTTCCGGATTTGGAAGGACCTGTCCACAATTAAGGTTAATCGAATGGGCGCCTTAGCCAGCGGTGAAGCTGGACGAATTCGTCGCCGTAACGAATCTTGCTCAGTAGCGCTGCTGTCGCTCGTACTGGTCGCGATACTGCTTGATCCGCGTGACACGGAGACCAGGCATGCCGCTGCGATCGACCGCGCGCTGCCAGCTCGTGAACTCCTCTAGGCTCAGCGAATAGCGCTGACACGCCTCGTCGACCGTCAAAAGGCCGCCGGAAACGGCGGCCACAACCTCGGCCTTCCTGCGAACGACCCAGCGGGTCGTGGCCGCAGGCGGCAGGCTGTCGAGAGTCAACGGCTCGCCGAGCGGGCCGATAACTTGAGCCGGACGGATTTTTTGATTCTCGAGCATTCCTGATCAAACCTGCTTAATCATTGTCGATGCGTACGGTTTAAGAGCGAGCCATTGAAAAGATTCTGAAGCGCGCTGGTTAACGTCATGGTCAGTCGGCCTTATGATCCTTTAACTCTCTTGGCCCGGCTGCGAACGCGCCGTCGAGCCTTCGAACTGCTTCACTCCAGCCTTCGCCGGCCGACAAATAACAGGCGATCGCCTCCTGGCGGTCACGCTCCGCATCGACCTTGGCTTCGCCAAGCAGCGCAAGCAGTTCCCCAAGGCTCAGCGGCCCATCTGCGATCCGAATGTCCGGCTCGTGACGCGCCAAAACCAACCCCTTACGAACCCAAGCTGGGGCTATCTCTAGCCGTCAGGAGTGAAATTCGGGTAAAGAGACCTTAATTCGGCCACTCCCATGATGATTGAACTCGATCTTCAGCGCCCATCCAGCGCCGCGCGCATCGTCGTTGCGATGTCCGGGGGCGTAGACAGCTCTGTGACGGCAGCGCTCGCGGCCGGGACGGGCGCCGAGGTCATTGGCGTGACGCTGCAGCTCTATGATCACGGGGAGGCGGTGCGGCGGACGGGCGCGTGCTGCGCTGGACAAGATATCTACGATGCCAAGACGGTCGCCGACCGTCTCGGCATTGCGCATTACGTGCTGGATTACGAAAGCCGGTTCCGCCTGGGGGTCATCGACAAGTTTGTTGACGAATATGCGCATGGCAGGACGCCGATTCCGTGCGCCCTTTGCAACCAGGGAGTGAAATTCACCGACTTGATTGCCTTCGCGCGGGAGCTCGGAGCCGACTGCCTTGCGACCGGCCATTATGTTCGGCGCGTCTTGAACGGCACCAGGGTCGAGATGCACAAGGGCGCCGATTCGCGTCGGGATCAGAGCTATTT
>JBKPKF010000251.1:0-4962 GCA_046730995.1 Pseudomonadota bacterium | reverse complement strand
GGCTGATTGGACGGCCGCTTCAGCGCCTTGACGGTCCGGCCAAGTGCGAAGGCAGTTTGCGCTTTGCTGGCGACGTCCGCCTCCCGGATATGCTGTTCGCCTCGGCCCGCCTCGCGCCGCCCGGCGGCCGCCTGACGGGCTTCTCGCGGGATCCGGTCAAGTCGATGCCCGGCGTCCGTCATCTCACCGTCCGCAGCAACTCGCTTGCAGTCGCCGCAGAAACCTGGTGGGCGGCCGAGCGCGCGATCCATGCAGCTGATGCAAGATTCAGCGGTCCACGAACTCCTCCTGACGTCCGGCCGATCTTCGAAGAGGCGCTAGCGACTGGCGAAGCCCGCCAGTGGTTTACCCGCGGCGATTATAATGGGACCGTTCGCGGGTCCCGGCCGCTGGCCTCGACCTATTATATCGCGCCTTCGCTCCATCTTGGACTCGAGCCGCTTTCGGCCACGGCGCAGTTCACGGGCGGCCGCCTCGAAATCTGGGTGCCCACCCAGGCGCCCGAAGCGGCGCGCGCTCGCGCCGAAAAGGCGGCAGGCGGAGCGCGAGTCAGCCTTTACCCCCTTCCGATCGGCGAGCCGGCGGGGCGGGCGCTCGAGTCGGACGCAATTCCGCTTGCCGTCGACCTTGCGCGCGCCACCGGCCGCCCGGTCCAGCTCAGCCTGTCGCAGTCCGCGAGCCAGGTTCATGATCATCCATCCGGCGGTGCGATCGCCAAGATGATGGCGCTTCCCGGCACCGGCGGAATCACCGCAGCGTGGAAAATGCGCGTGGCTGCTGCCGGCGGGTTTGGTGCAGCTCTCGCCGCACTCGACGGTGACGAGGCGCCAACCGAGCCGGCACCCGCCGACCTCGACGGATCAGGCCCGCCCTACGCAATTCCGCATGTTGCCATCGACGCAGTTCCCGTTCCGGTCAGCTACCACGCCGGCTACATGCGCGGCTCACCGCAGCGCGAATTCACCTTCTTCACGGAAAGCTTCGTCGACGAGCTTGCGCACGCGGCGGGCATGGAGCCGCTGGCCTTCCGGATGTCGATGCTTGGAGGAAATCCGCGGCTTGCGCGCTGCCTCGAGGCGGCGGCGCAAACCGCGCGGTGGGACGGCGGCGGGCCCGGGAGCACGATGGGCATCGCGGGCTGCTCGGCGTACGGCTCCCACATCGCTCTCGTCGCCACCGCGACCATCGGCGAGGACCAGAAGGTCAAGGTTCATCGGCTCGTCGCGGCTATCGATTGCGGTCGGGTGATCAATTCCGGATTGGTCGCCCAGCAAATCGCCGCTGGCCTCACATGGGCTCTTGGTCAAGCGACGGTCGCTGCGCCGGAATGGATCGCCGGCTTGCCGCGCGCTCGGCCCTATGGATCACTCGGCCTTCCGCGGCTTTCCGACACCCCCGATTTTACGCTCCAACTCGTTCCTTCGACCGATCCGCCGGGCGGAGTCAGCGGACTGGGCACGGCTGTCCTTGCGCCCGCGATCGCCAACGCAATTTACGCCGGAACCGGCAAGCGACTGCGCTCGCTGCCATTCGATCCCATGGCTAGCGCGTGAGCGTCGGAGTCCTTCTCGTCAATCTCGGCACGCCGGCCGCGCCGGACCCAGGTGCCGTGCGCCGCTATCTCGCCGAGTTTCTGAGCGACCCGCGGGTCGTCGAGATTCCGCGCGCGATTTGGCTGCCGGTGCTCTACGGCGCGGTCCTGACAACCCGCCCTGCGAAGTCCGCCGAAGCGTATCGCCAGATCTGGACCGAGGCGGGATCGCCGCTCCTCGCTATTTCGTTGCGTCAGCAAGCGGCGCTTAGCGAGCGCCTCGGCGACTCCGTCGTCGTCGGCCTAGAGATGCGCTATGGGCGGCACGGGATCGACACGGCCCTTAGCCGAATGCTCGACGTGGGCGGAGTCGATCGGCTCCTCTTCGCGCCCCTCTACCCGCAATATTGCGCTGCGACGACCGCTTCGGCGAATGACGCACTATTTGCCGCACTCGCACCGATGCGCGTACAACCTGCGTTGCGCACGCTCCCGCCATATTTCGACAATCCGGTCTATATCGACGCGTTGAAAGCCAATTTCGAACGGCAATTGGCGCAGCTCGATTTCGAGCCGGAGAAGCTGTTGCTAAGCTTTCACGGCATGCCTCAGCGCACGCGCGCGCTCGGCGATCCCTATTACGACCAGTGCCTCGAAACCGCGCGGCTGCTTTCAGGGGCGCTCGGGCGCGAGATCGACGTCGCGTTCCAATCGCGTTTCGGCAGGGCGAAATGGCTCGAACCGGCGACCGACGAGGTGCTTGCCGGATATGCGCGCGATGGAATCCAGAGCGTTGCCGTCGCCGCGCCCGGCTTTTCCGCCGATTGTCTCGAAACGCTCGAGGAGCTCGGCATCCGCGGCCGCGAGACCTTCCTCTCCGCGGGCGGAAAGAAGTTCGCGCTGCTCGAATGCCTCAACGATTCCCCGGAAGGCATCGCCATGCTCGAACAGCTGATCGAGCGTGAGCTTGCTGGCTGGCTCCCACCCGCCTAAGCGCGCCGCAACAATCAAAAGGAGGATTCTCATGGCTCGAGTGGCGATCGTCACCGGCGGAACGCGCGGCATCGGCGAAGCGATCAGCGTCGCTCTGAAGGACATGGGGATGAAGGTCGCAGCCAACTATGCTGGCAATGACGAGCGCGCGCGGGAGTTCAGCGATCGAACCGGCATCCCCGCCTACAAGTGGGACGTGTCCGACTTCGACGCCTGCCAAGAGGGTGTCGCCAAGGTCGAAGGCGACCTCGGTCCGGTCGACGTGCTGGTCAACAATGCGGGAATCACGCGCGATTCGACGATGAAGCGCATGGATCACCAAAAGTGGCAGGAGGTGATGGATACGAACCTTGGCGGTTGCTTCAATATGGCGAAAGCGGTGTTCGAGGGGATGTCGGGGCGCGGCTATGGGCGGATCGTCAACATCGGCTCGATCAATGGGCAGGCAGGGCAATATGGCCAGGTCAATTATGCCGCTGCGAAGTCAGGGATCCATGGCTTCACCAAAGCGCTGGCGCAGGAAGGCGCGCGCGCCGGTGTGACGGTGAATGCGATTGCCCCTGGTTACATCGACACCGACATGGTCGCGGCGGTCCCGGAAGAGGTGCTCGGAAAGATTGTTGCGAGGATCCCGGTCGGGCGCCTTGGCAAGGCCGACGAGATCGCGCGCGGGGTCGCGTTCCTGGTCGATGAGAACGCCGGCTTCATCACCGGATCGACGATGTCGATCAACGGCGGACAGCACATGTATTGATGGCGGATTACGCCCCGCCGCAGAAGCGCTCGGTGCTCATCGCCGGGCACGAGACTTCGATCAGCCTGGAGCCGATGTTCTGGCGCGCGCTCGAACGCGCGGCGCGAGACCGGGGCTGCGCGGTCAATGCGCTGGTCGCGGAGATCGACGCGGCGCGGCTTGATTCGGCGAGAGTGCCGAACCTGACGTCGGCGATCAGGCAGTGGCTGTTCGAACGCAGCTCAGGATCGCCTGGCTGAAGGCCGCGGCGGCGCCCGGTGCCGTGTCGAGAAACAGCGCCGGCTCGATCAGCTCCAGCTCCATGATCATCAGTTCACCTGACTCGTCCGGAACCATGTCGACCCGTGCATAGCAGGCGCTCGCCGGCGCTGCAGCGAGGGCCCGCTTGGCGAGCTCGACGGCTCCGGGCGGCGCCGGAGAGGGCAAGGTCACGCCTCCGAAATGCTCCTGCACCCGGAAGTCACCGGACCTTGGCCGCTTGACCACGCAATGGCTGTATTCGCCGCCGAACAGCATCAGCGAGAATTCGCCGGTCCGCGAAATTTCCTCGATCAGGGGCTGGATGATCATCGCCCGGCTCCGGCTATCCGCGGGCAAATCGTCGCGCGGCCCGATCCTGTGAGTGCCTTCGGCGCTCGCCGACACCGGCGGCTTGATAACCAGCCAATCGGCGCCGAACCGCCGCCGGGCTTCTTCAAGGTCTTCGTCGCAGCAGGCCTCGACTGCCAAAGTCGGCACGGTCGGCACTCCGGCGTCGGCCAGTTCGACCAGATATTCCTTGTCGCTGTTCCACCGGAGCAACGTCGGCGGGTTAATCATCGGCCAGCGAGCGGCTTGAGCCCGGTTCAATAGCCCGATCCATCGGTCATAGTCGCGTTGATAACCCCATGCGACCAGGGGCAGGATCAGGTCGAAAGCGCCGAGGTCGCCTGGGTCCGTCCAATCGATCGGCTCGACCGATGCACCAGCGGTTATCAGCGCACCGGCCTGGACGTCATAGGCCCAGCTCCAGGGCAGCGGATAGTCCGCTGCGGGTACCAGGACCGCGATGCGCACTATCAGCGCGCCAGGAGAATTCGTGCCTGGCCTGCGATCTGGGCGAGCATGGGGGCGCTGACGTGGCCCTCCGTGCGCGCTCTCGCGACGAGCTGGCGGAACTGGTCGATGCGCGGCTTCTGCGCGTCGATCCACTGTAGCGCTGCGTCGTGCGGGTCCTTGTTCCGCGTACGCGACAGGAATTCGATCCTGAGTTGCTCGAAGTCGCGGGCCAGCCCCGCCGTCAGCAGCCGTTCCCACTGATCGGCCGGCTTGAAGCGAGCGACCGCCTGCTGGGCCCAGTCGAGGCCGAGCGCCTCACCGATCTTCGTATAGGCGCGCGTCAAGAGCAACTCATCGAACTTGCGGCGCGCAGCAAGCGCGGCGATCCCGAACACGCCGTCAAGCTCGTAGAGGCGGACCAGCCGCCGGACCACGCCCTCGCTTGTGCCAAGGCCGACAAGGTATGTGCGGCGGGTGTCGGCTTCCGTGCGCACCTGGGTGCGGATGAGGCGGTCGGCCGCCGCCGAAATGCTGCGCAAGCCGGGCTCCAACAATTTGCACAGGGCCGTGACATTGGTCTCGCCGCCGGCCGAACGCAGGATATCCGAGAGGTGGGCCCGAACGCTTGTCGCAGCGATCGCGAATA
>JBKPKF010000250.1:0-20753 GCA_046730995.1 Pseudomonadota bacterium | reverse complement strand
ATCCTATTCAGCTGCCGATATCGAGGTACTGGAGGGACTCGAGCCGGTCCGCCGCCGCCCGGGCATGTATATCGGCGGCACCGACGCGCGCGCCCTTCATCACCTCGCCGCCGAAGTCATCGACAATTGCATGGACGAAGCGGTGGCCGGCCACGCCAACCGCATCGAGGTCGAGCTGGAGCGCGGCAACCGCCTGACCGTCACCGACAACGGCCGCGGAATGCCGGTCGACCCGCACCCCAAATATCCCGGCAAGTCGGCGCTCGAAGTCATCATGACCACGCTTCATTCGGGCGGGAAGTTCGAGGGCAAGGCCTATTCGACTTCGGGCGGCCTCCACGGAGTCGGGGTCAGCGTCGTCAACGCGCTTTCGACCGAAACCGTTGTCGAGGTCGCGCGGGAAAAAACGCTCTACCGCCAGACCTTCTCCAGGGGCGTGGCGACCTCGAAGCTCGAACAGGTGGGCGCCGCCCCCAACCGCCGCGGTACCACCACCAGCTTCATCCCCGACCCCGAGATTTTCGGCGCCGACGCCGCTTTCAACCCCGAGCGCATCTACAAGCTCGCGCGCTCCAAGGCCTATCTCTTCGCCGGGGTCGAGATCCGCTGGCGCTGCGACCCGTCGCTTGCCAGCGCCGACGTCCCCGAAACCGCCGTCTTCCAGTTCGCGAACGGGCTTGCCGACCATCTTGCCGAGCAGCTCGGCGATCGGCCCTGCGTCACCAACCAGGCCTTCACCGGCCGCCAGGATTTCCCAGGCGGCCAGGGGAGCGCCGAATGGGCGGTCGCCTGGCCGCTCTATTCCGACGGGTCGGAAAGCTATTACTGCAACACAATCCCGACCCCTGACGGCGGCACGCACGAGGCGGGGCTCCGCGCCGCGCTGACCAAGGGCATCCGTGCCTTCGGCGATCTGGTCGGCAACAAGCGCGCGAAGGACATCACCGCCGACGACGTTTTCAACGGCGTCGAGCTCATGCTTTCCGTCTTCATCCGCAATCCGCATTTCCAGAGCCAGACCAAGGACCGCCTGACCTCCCTCGAGGCCGCGCGCTTCGTCGAGGCGGCCGTCCGCGACCATTTCGACCATTATCTCGCCGACAACATGGACCGCGGCCGAGCGCTCCTCGGCTCGATCGTCGAGCGGATGGAAGAGCGCCTCAAGCGCCGCGCCGAGCGCGAGGTGCAGCGCAAGACCGCGACCAGCGCTCGCAAGCTTCGCCTGCCCGGAAAGCTCACGGACTGCTCGAGCGACGATCCCGAAGGCACCGAGCTGTTCATCGTTGAAGGCGACAGCGCGGGAGGCTCGGCCAAGCAGGCGCGCAACCGCAAGACGCAGGCGATCCTCCCAATCCGCGGCAAGATCCTCAACGTCGCCAGCGCCACGGCCGAGAAGATCCGCGCCAACCAGGAGGTCGCCGACCTCCAGCTCGCGCTGGGCTGCGGAATTCGCGACAAGTTCGACGAGGGGAGCCTGCGCTACGAGCGGATCATCATCATGACCGACGCCGACGTCGACGGGGCGCATATCGCAACCCTGCTCATGACGTTCTTCTTCCAGGAAATGCCGGAGCTCATCCGGCGCCGCCACCTGTTCCTCGCCCAGCCGCCGCTCTATCGCCTGACCGCCGGCTCGAAGACGCTCTACGCCCGCGACGACGCCCACCGCGCCGAGCTCGAGGCGGCCGAGTTCAAGGGCAAGAAGGTCGAGGTCTCGCGCTTCAAGGGCCTCGGCGAGATGAATCCCCAGCAGCTGCGCGAGACGACGATGGACCCGGCGACCCGCTCGCTGATCGAGGTGACCCTCCCCGGACCCTATGAGGATCGCCAGCCGATCAAGGACTTGGTTGAGCGCCTGATGGGACGCGACCCATCGGCGCGGTTCGACTTCATCCAGTCGCGGGCGAGCGCGGTCGAGGAGAGCGCAATAGACGTGTAACCGGACTGCACGGCTAGCCGCCCTGCGATCGAGGCCTCGTCGCGAGAGTCGGGCGGCCCGGCTAACTGAGCCGGGCCGCCCCATTCTGTCGTCTTATGCGAATGCGCCGGCCTGTTCAGGGATGATCAGCACCTGGCCAGGATAGATTTCGTCCGGATCCTTCAGCATCGGCCGATTAGCCTCGAAGATCTTTTGATACGCGTTGGCATCGCCGAACTGCTGCTTGGCGATCGAGGAAAGCGTGTCGCCGCTCTGAACCTCGTAGACCTTCGGTTGCTGGGCCTGCGGCTGGCCGCCGGTGAGGCCGCTGTCGTCGACGGCTTCGATATATTTGACGTTGCCGACGATCATCGCCAGCTTCTGCCGGGTTGCTTCGTCCGGTACGTTGCCGGTCACATGCACCCGCGAGCCTTCCACGGCGACGTTGATGTCACCCGGAAGGCCGAGCCGCTTGATCTCGTTCCTGATCGCCTCAGCGCGCCTTTCGGCGTCGGCGTCGGCCGCAAAGAGCTCCTTGCCCTTGTCGCGTTTGAAGAAGTCGAAAAGTGACATTGTTTTGGGTCCTTCGTTAGTCTTGGACCCCCCGCAATGGCTCTACGCTCCTGGTGGTCGATGACCTATGGGTTTGCGACGGATAGGCTGCACGCCGTGACGAGTGCGGCCGGCAAGCGGCACGCTTTTCGTCCCCGGCGCAGCGGCGCCCCGCAGCTGCGCGATTGCCGACGAGCGATTCGGGACTCGGGAGTGTCCCGACATGGGCCAGCGTTATCCTGATCGTGGTCCGCGACGCTGCGGATGTGTAGCGGCTGCGCCGATACACGGAAGGAAATGACATGAAGCTCTTTGTAATCGTGACTGCCCTGCTCGCCCTTTCGGCCTGCGCTGACTTCCCGGCCGGCACGAAGGTCGCGCCGGGTTTCCCCGACGACAACTTTGAATTGAGCCACAACACGAAGGTTCCCGGTTCAACGGAACTTGCGACCGTTGGTCAGCCAGGGCGCTGAGCCCTTGGGCATCCGCCTCCGGCGGGCCCGTCGCGTCCGCTAGGGATCCTGCCAGCCTGGCTGTCGTGCGCTTGGGTGGAAAGCGAAAGCGGACATGGGGGACTGCAAATGATCCCTTAATCATGTAAGCGCGTCCTTGCGATCACGCCGAAGGTGCCGTGATCCAAGAGAAGGAATGAGCAAATGCCTGTCGGTACCGTCAAATGGTTCAATGAAATGAAGGGTTTCGGCTTCATCCAACCGGACGACGGCGGTGCCGATGCGTTCGTGCATGTCACTGCCGTGGAACGTGCCGGGATGCAGACTCTGCGTGAAAACCAACGCGTCGCTTACGATCTTCAAGAGGATCGCCCTGGCAAGTTGAGCGCAACGAACTTGCGGAGCGCCGAAGACGCCGAACAGCCTAAGCAGACTGAATCCGACGCTTCCCAGTCGGATGAATAGATAAGCTGACCCGCGGTCTGTCTTCTATGGCAGAAGCGGGTTGAAAGCCGACACTTGCGCGTTCAGCCTGGCGCTCACGCCCGGCGGTCGTCCTTCCGTCTGTCGCCCTGCCGACGATCGACACCGCGATCTCCGGCTTGCCTGCGGTCGCCTTGACGGCGATCCTCCTTCCGGCGTTCGTCACTCTGCCGGCGCTCGTTTCCGTGATCGCTGCCTTTGCCCGCCATGTTTCCCTCTAGCTTGCTACGTCCAATCGTCAGGATCGACGGGCGTTAGGAACACTCCGCCCGCCTCATTTCCGAGCGTCCACCGGATTTGAGCGGGAAAGCTCACGTCGCGCTCGACGTGGACGGTCACAAATTCCCCAATGCGCAGACTTTCGGACAGCTCGAGCCGGATCCCGCCATTCGAGACGTCGAGGATGGTGACATCGCGTACGTTCCCTCCGGAATCGACTAGGACCGCCGGACGTCTGAGGTCTACCCTCGGCGCGCGCTTGCTGAATCCCTGGATGCGGGCGATGGCCCTTCTCCTGCCCCCCAGACTTCTAACATAGATTAGAAATAACTCGAAATCGTCGGACGTTGTGCTTTTTTTCGCACCCGGAATGAACGACCGGACCTTCGTCGTTTCCATCGTGGGGCCCCCGATGGACGCATGACACGTTGTGACTTGGAAAATCCTTATTGCGCTTTGGCTTGGGCCATCAGCTCTCTTCCTCGCAATCGTCTCTGCGAAATACGTCCTGCGACGCGAGGAAGACGACTAGCTTGGCGCCGCCGCTGGGTGCACGGCGCCCATTTTTCGAGATGGCGTTACCTGCGGTCCTGAGAGTTTCGAGTGAGCCGCCAGCCCACAAAACAGGCGGCTACGGGCACGAGAAGCCACCAGATGAGGACGAGGTCGAAGGCCAGGCTCACGGCAAAGGCCGCGAAAAGCGAGTCGGCAGAGAGCGAGAGAGAAATAGGAAGCCATGCATCGCAGCTTCTCCCCACGAGCATGGTACGCCTATTACCCGCATGTCCGCAACGGGGAAATGGGTCGACAGAGGGCACTTATGGTCACTGACGATCTTTTGATCGGCCGAACTCGGACGGAGTGCCTATATCCGTGGCCTCGGAAACCCAACCGGAGGCAAATCCCATGCCCGCTACCACCAAGCCCCGCCTCGTCGGCTTCAACCATGTCGCGATTGAGGTCGGCGACATCGAACAGGCGCTCGATTTCTATGGCAAGCTCTTCACTTTCGAGCTTCGCAGCCGCGAGCCGGGAATGGCTTTTATCGACCTCGGCGACCAGTTCTTGGCGTTGCAGGAGGTCGCCAGCCCGTCGGAAACCGGCGGTCGCCACTTCGGCCTGGTTGTCGAGGACAAGGAAGCGGCGCGGCAGGCGATCCTCGCGGCCGGAATAACTGTGGAGCCCGGCCCCTTCCTCGACTTCCGCGACCCCTGGGGCAACCTCGTCGAGATCGTCGGCTACACCAACATCCAGTTCACCAAGGCCGATCACGTCTTGCGTGGCATGGGCCTGTCGCACCTCGAGAAGAACGACCAGGCAATCGAGGAATTGCGCGAAAAGGGAATGGCGCCGGTCGCGGAGATCGAACCGGCCTGACTCGGGCTCAGTCCTGAGTCGGAATGCTCACCGGATTCTCGTTGATGGCCTTGATCAGCGTCATCGGGCCCTGGGCGATGATCTTCCAGTGATCGAGGTCGAGGTCGTCGAGGACCCAGGCGCCGATAAGACCGCTAAGCAGCCACAGGAATACCGTAAAGCCCACCCACAGCTTCATTGCGACCTTCCCCGAACAAGCATAGCACAAGGAAGCGAAAGCGCAGGCCCACAATGTTCATGGATCCTGACTTTTCGTCAGGATGACGGGAGGCGGGGTGACGACCAATAGCGCTGGCACATCTCACCGCGTCAGCCGCGCGTCGCTCGTGATCGCCGCTTTCTCGACGATCGTCGAATGGTACGATTTCACGCTCTACCTTTATTTCGCGACGGTGCTCGCCCGAGTCTTCTACGGCGGCGGCGGCGGCGGGCTTCTAATCACCCTTGGCGGCTTCGCGATCGCTTATCTGATGCGTCCGCTCGGCGCGATTTTCTTCGGCCATATCGGCGACCGTTACGGCCGCCGGTACATGCTCTTGATGTCGGTCGCTCTGATGACCGCGGCGATGCTCGCGACGGCCCTCCTCCCGACGCGCGCGGTCATCGGCTCGTCCGCCGGCTGGCTCCTCTTCCTGCTGCGCTGCGTCATGGGTTTCTCCGTGGGCGGCGAATATACCGGGGTCGTCGCATATCTACTCGAAGGGGCGCGACCCGACCGGCGCGGCCTCATCACCTCATGCGCCGCCGCCGCAAGCGAGGTCGGCGCGCTTCTAGCGGTCGGTATTTCCGCGCTCACCGCGAGCGCGCTGAGCGATCTCAGCCTCGATGCCTGGGGCTGGCGAATCCCCTTCCTGTTCGGCGCCGCGCTTGCGGCGACCGTTTGGATCGCGCGCTCGACCATGCATGAATCGCCCGAATTCCATCGCCAGCGTGACGAAGGTACCGTCCCCGCCGAACCGCTGCGTTACGCTCTCGCGCATCACAGAGCCGGGATCGCCCGCGCTTTTTGCATCTCGGCGCTCGGCTCGATCACTTATTATGTCGGGATCACCTACGTCCCGGCTTTTCTCACTTCCGCTGGATCGCTGAGCGAGCGGGTGGCGCTCTGGCTGTCGACCGTCGCGGCGGTCGTGGTGATCCTCGTCACGCCCCTCTTCGGCCTGTGGTCCGACCGGTCCGGGCGCCGTCCCGTGCTCATGACGCTGGCGCTGGTCAACGTCGCGCTTCCGACCGCAATGTTCGCCCTGATGGCGAGCGGGTCGCAGTCCCGGGCCATGTTCGGCGCCGTCATCCTCGCCGCGCTCGCCGGCGGCGTCAGCGCGGTGGGCGCGGTCACCACGGCGGAGCAATTCCCCGGCGAGGGCCGAGTCACCGGCCTCGCGTTGGGGGCCACCATGGCAACCGCAATCTTCGGTGGGCTAACCCCTTACGTCGCCCAGCTGTTAGTGGAGCGCACCAGGTGGGCGATGGCGCCCGGCGCCATGATCGCCGTCGTCGCCCTCTGCGTGCTCCCGGTCTATTACTTGATGCGCGAGACGGCGCCCGCGAAAGCGTGACGCGTCAGTCCGCCACAGGAACCGGCCGTTTTTTCGTCCCCGCCAGCTCCTCATTCATGTAGCGGACCTCGGCCGCGATCGCTCGGTCGCTGATTGTCCAGTCAGGGTGAAGCGCCTTCTGCTTCGGCGCGACATATTGCACCAGGGGGTCACCCTTGAGCCGCTTCTTGCGGCCCTCGCCGACCAGTCTGCGCAGATCGAGCAAATAAGCGCGGAAATCTTGCGCGTCGGCGGGGCTGGCAACCCCCCCGTGACCCGGGACCAAGATCGCATCGCGGTACGACGCGAATGCCACATCCGTCGCCAGCCATTCTCTGACCGACCCGTCGATCAGGTTGGGCGGGATTTTACGCC
This sequence comes from Pseudomonadota bacterium, assembly GCA_046730995.1. GTDB lineage: Bacteria > Pseudomonadota > Alphaproteobacteria > Sphingomonadales > Sphingomonadaceae > Sphingomicrobium. The sequence continues at coordinate 13,842 of JBKPKF010000250.1, read as the reverse complement.
ACAGCATGTCACCGGTGAACGTCACATGCGCGTCGGGCACCCCGACAATCAAGTCGCCGCCGGTATGGCCAAGCACCGTCTCCACAAGGATCTTGCGCGATCCCAGCCACACGATGAGGTCCTTGTCCGTCACGACGTCGGGCAGCGGCAGGGCTTCGATCCGCGCCTTAAGCTCCGGAGTGATCCGGTCGCCGAACAGGTTGACGTTGTTCGTCCTGACCCAGCCGCGGACGTTGCGGTGTGCGATGATGATCGCTCCGGCGTCGCGCAGAACCTGGTCCCCGCCCGTATGGTCGGCGTGATAGTGCGTGTTGACGACGTAGCGGATAGGCTTCTGAGTCAGCCGTCGGATCTCGCCGACGAGCGCCCTTGCCGAATCCTGAGTGAAAAATGCGTCGACCACCAGGACTCCGTCGTCGCCGATGACGAAGCCGGCATTGGACCCGGCCTTATGCTCCGGCCCGTCGATGGCAGCGTATACCCCGGGTCCGACCTCTTTCAGCACAAAGGGAAGGGCGGGCGCCTGCGCGGACGCCGCCCCGTTGAACGCCGCGAAAAGCGCGCCTGCGATAATCCATGGTTTCACGGCGGCCTACCTCGCGCCCGACCCCGTCAGCATCGTTTTGATCGTCCGGAATAAGATCAGCAGGTCCAGCCAGGGCGAGAAATATTTGATGTAATAGAAATCGTACTGCAGCTTGCGGTGCACCTCGTGGACCTCCGCCACATGGCCTTGATTGACCTGCGCCCACCCCGAGATTCCCGGCTTCACGACATGGCGATAGCGATAGAAGGGCAGCTCGTCGGTGTACCAGACGGAAAGAACCTCGGCCTCGGGGCGAGGGCCGATCCAGCTCATCTGCCATTGCAGGATGTTGAAGATCTGCGGAAGCTCATCGAGCCGGAGGTTCCTCAACGCCCGGCCAACCCGCGTCACCCGGTCGTCGTCGTCGCTGGTCATCGCCGCCTTGCGTTCGTCGTCGACGGCGACCTCACGCATGGTGCGAAATTTGTAGACCGTAATCAGCCTGCCGGCGTGGCCGACGCGCTTCTGGCGGAACAGCGCCGGACCCTTGCTGTCGAGCCTGATCGCAAGGGCGCATATCGCCATGACCGGAAGTGCGATCGGGAGGATCAGCACGGCGAACGAAAAGTCGATCAGCCCCTTCAAGTGAAAATAACCGACCGCCGGAAGCAGCGAGCCAAAACTGTTTTCCGACAGGTGCTCGAGCTCGACCCGGCCAGTCAGCGATTCCGCAAGCTGCTTCACCTGGTAGACGATCTTCCCGGCGAGCGCCGCGTCGGCCAGGAACGCTTCCCATTCGTCGGGCAAATCCTCATTAAAATCGGCGACGATCGCGTGGCATCCCCGCGTGTCGTGCAGCCGCGGCCGGGTCATCAGCTTCCAGTCGACTCCCTCGACCCGAGTGAGCCCGTTGATCTCGCCGAACGGAACCACTGCGATCCGCCTGCGGACGTTTTTTTCAGCATAGACATAGAGCATGTAGAGCCAGGCGACGTGGAGCAGGAAGCCCGCGAGAAGCGAGACGCGGTCGTAGGGAAACCGCGTCAAGAGGAAATAGACGACGATCATCCCATGCCCGGTCAGGGCCGACGGGAAGATCACATAGCTGCGTCGGATTCCGGGATAGGTCTCAATCGACAGCCGCATCCAGAATGCGATGACGATCGCGATTGCATTGCCGGCCAGGGTATTGACGGTCGCGGCCTCGACCATCGTCCCCGGAAGTGGTGCGCGCGCTAGCCATGGCACCAGCGCGCCGACTACCAGCGCGCCGGCAAACTGGAAGCGCCTGCGAACCAGGATAGAACCATCGCGGACCTTGGGCAGGCGCTCGTGCTTCATGGGACAAGCTTATACGCGCTCAATTCCGTTTCGGATGCAATCCCAATCCAAATTGGATTGAATTGAGTCAGGCCGAGGGACGCCCGCGCCCAACACCGAAATAATTCAGTCCCACCCGCTCAGCTTCCTGTGGGTCCCACACGTTGCGCAAGTCGATGAGGACGTTCCCCCGCATCCGTGCCGCCAGCGTTTCGAGGTCCAGCGCGCGGAACTCGTCCCATTCAGTGACGACCACAAGCGCATCCGCCTGCTCCGCGACGCCTTCGGCAGACGTCGCATATTCGATTTTCGGCAGAAGCGTCCGCGCATGGTCCTGGGCGACCGGATCGAATGCGATGACATCGGCGCCCCGCTCGACGAGGCCGACAATCAGCGGGATCGACGGCGCCTCGCGCAGGTCGTCGGTGCTGGGCTTGAATGCGAGTCCGAGCACGGCGATGCGCTTGCCCGCGACGCCGCCGAGCGCCCGCTCGACCCGCTCGGCCATCGACTCCTTTCGCTCATCGTTCACTTTTACGACTGTCGCGACGATTTGCTGCTCGACGCCCGCCTCCTGCGCGGTCTGAAGCAGCGCCAGAGTATCCTTGGGGAAGCAGCTTCCCCCATAGCCGGGGCCGGCATGCAGGAACTTCGGTCCGATCCGATTGTCGAGTCCGATTCCGCGAGCGACGTCTTGGACGTCCGCGTCCACTACCTCACATAGGTCCGCAATTTCATTGATGAAGCTGATCTTGGTCGCGAGGAAGGCGTTCGCGGCATATTTCGTAAGTTCGGCGGTACGCCGACCGGTGAAAAGGATCGGCGCCTGGTTGAGGAACAAGGGCCGGTAGATTTCCTTCAGCACCTCACGCGCCTGTTCGTCTTGGGCCCCGACGACGATCCGGTCGGGAATCTTGAAGTCGCGGATCGCCGCGCCTTCGCGCAGGAATTCCGGGTTGGAAGCGACCGAAATTCCCTCCGCTCCCTCTTCGGCAAGGATTTCAACGATCCGATCGCCGGTTCCGACCGGAACCGTGGATTTGGTGACGAGAACGGTGCCCGGAGGAACGGCCTTCGCGAGCTCGCGCACGGCATCGAACACATAGGTCAGATCGGCATGGCCGTCGCCGCGACGTGCCGGCGTCCCAACCGCGATGAACACCGCCTCGGCGCCCTGCACACCGGCGACGAGGTCAGTGGTGAACGTCAGCCGGCCCCGTTCGACGTTCGATTTGACCAAAGCCTCCAGCCCAGGCTCCCAGATCGGCATCACTCCGCCATTGAGACCGTCGATCTTGTCGGCGTCCTTGTCGACGCAACACACCTGGTGCCCGAAGTCGGCAAAGCAGGCACCGGAGACGAGCCCGACATAGCCGGTGCCGATCATTGCTATGCGCATGTCTGGTCAACTGCTCCGTGGTGGGGTTCGCGGTCTGTAGACGCTGCGTCGGACAATGAACAAGCGCTCAGCTTATGCTTCGGTCGCCTACTGAGCCTCAGTGGTCGCGTTGTCAGAGCCCGCATTCTCGTCAACCGCGTTGGAGTCCGTCGCATTCTCGTCCACCGCAACATTGGCGTCGATGTTCGCGTAGTCCGCATTCGCATCCGTGGTATCGTCTCCGGCGGCCACGGCATTCTCGCTACCGGCGGTGTCTGACGGCTGGTCGTCGCCCAAGGCCAAGACCATACCAGTCACGCTAATCACGAGGCCGAATGCAGCCAGAAGCCACTGTCGCCATTTCGACTGCACGCTCCCAACTTCGATCTGCTGGATTTTAATTCCGCCACCGACGATCGCGGCGAAGATTGCAACCACTCCGATTACCAGAAGGATGGCGCCGGCGGTCCGATCGTTCATTGCATTCCCCCCAAAACCCGCGGCAGCTTATAGGAGGTCTCGATTTCGCCGCAAAATCCCTATATTGGCCCGCGCCTTCCGATGAACGTCACAACGCTCCCCAAGCCCCCGCGCGTCGGGCTGGTCTCGCTCGGCTGTCCCAAGGCTTTGGTCGACAGCGAGCGGATCATGACCAAGCTGCGCGCCGACGGCTATGACATGTCGCCCGATTACGCCGGGGCGGACGTGGTGCTGGTCAACACCTGCGGCTTCCTCGACAGCGCCAAGGAGGAGAGCCTCGAAGCGATTGGTGAGGCTATCGCCGAGAACGGCCGAGTCGTCGTCACCGGCTGCATGGGCAAGGAAGCCGACGTCATCCGGAATCGCTTTCCGGGCGTTCTCGCCGTCACCGGCCCGCAGCAGTATGAGGAGGTCGTCGCCGCAGTCCACGAAGCCGCGCCGCCTGTCCCTTCGCCCTTCATCGACCTCGTGCCGGAAGCGGGCTTAAAGCTCACCCCGCGTCACTACAGCTATGTGAAGATTTCCGAGGGCTGCAATCACCGCTGCGCCTTCTGCATCATCCCTCATCTTCGCGGCGACCTCGTCAGCCGCCGCCCAGACGCTGTCCTGCGCGAAGCCGAGAAGCTCATCGCAGCAGGCACGAAAGAGCTGCTGATCATCAGCCAAGACACATCGGCGTATGGCGTGGACATCCGCCACAAGGAATGGCCGTGGAAGGGTGAGCCAGTCCGCGCACACATGACCGACCTCGCGCGCGAGCTGGGCAAATTGGGGGCCTGGGTAAGGCTCCACTATGTCTATCCCTATCCCCACGTCGACAACGTCATTCCGCTGATGGCCGAAGGGACGGTCCTCCCCTATCTCGACATCCCGTTCCAGCATGCGAGCCCCAATGTGCTGCGCCGCATGCGCCGGCCCGCGAACGACGCGAAGGTCCTCCAACGCGTCCGCAAGTGGCGCGAAATCGTCCCAGACCTCGCGATCCGCTCGAGCTTCGTCGTCGGTTTCCCCGGCGAGACAGACGAAGACTTCGCCTACCTCCTCGCCTGGCTCGACGAGGCGCAACTCGACCGCGTCGGTGCGTTCAAGTTCGAAGCCGTCGAAGGTGCGCCAGCGAGCTCGATGGACGAGCAGATCCCCGAAGACGTGAAGCAGGAGCGTTATGAGGCGGTGATGGCGCTCTCGGCTCGCATCAGCGCTGAAAAACTGGCGGCCAAGGTCGGCTCGACCATCGATGTGCTGATCGACGCGGTGAATGGCGAAAGCGGCGGCGCCACCGGCCGCTCGAAAGCCGACGCGCCCGAGATCGACGGCGAAGTCCACCTGCGCGATTCCGGCGGCCTCCAACCCGGCGATATCATTTCCGTGAAGGTCGAAGATTCCGACGAACACGACCTCTACGGTGTTCCCGCCTAAGTTTCGGGGCGCGTCGCTGCCAGGCGATCGGTCAGCACGCGACGGGGTGGAAGACGCCCTCGCGCGCATCTCTGATCCGGCAGGTGAAGGCGCCCGCGCCTGCCTCACGGTTTACGCGGAATCTGCCCGAGCCGCAGCCGATGCCGCCGACGAGCGCCGCGCCCGCGGCCTGCCGCTCGGCCCGCTCGACGGGACCGTCGTCACCATCAAGGACCTGTTCGACGTCGCCGGAGAGCCGACGCGCGCGGGGTCGAAGATTCTCGCCGGCGCGCCGCCCGCTCTCGCGGATGCCGCGGTGGTGACTCGCCTCAGGCGGGCCGGAGCAGTTATCGTCGCCAAGACCGGAATGTCCGAGTTCGCTTTCACCGGCGTCGGCGCCAACCCGCATTACGGTACACCCCGAAATCCCGCCGACCGGTCTCGAGTGCCCGGCGGGTCGAGCTGCGGTGCCGCGGTCGCCGTCGCGGACGGCATGTGCGAAATCGCGATCGGCACGGATACGGGCGGTTCGACCCGGATTCCCGCCGCGCTCTGCGGCCTGGTTGGCTTCAAGCCGACCAAGTCTCGCGTCCCGACCGCCGGCGCATATCCATTGTCGCCGACCCTCGATTCCGTCGGACCGCTCGCATTGACCGTCGCGAACTGCGCGCTGGCCGACGCCGTAATGGCCGGCGAACAGCCGTGGACGATCAAGCCGGCCTCGCTCCAGGGCCTGCGGCTGGGGATTCCACAGGGCTTGCCGCTCGATGAGCTGGATCGAACCGTTGAAGCTCGCTTCGCCGACGCGCTGGAGCGCTTGCGCTGCGCCGGCGCACGCCTGTCGGACGAGCGGTTCGATCTTTTCGATGACATGGCGCGGGTCTATTCGGTTTCCACGATCCCCACAGCCGAAGCCTATTTCGCACATCGCGCGATGCTCGCGGAGCACGGCGACGATTACGATCCTTTCGTTCGCGTCCGGATCGAAAAAGGAAGCGAGGTCTCGGAAGCTCGCCTGGCCGAAATGCTTCGCGACCGAGCAGAGCTCATACGCAAGATGGACGCGCGCCTGGCCGATCTGGATGCGCTGGTCCTGCCCACTACCCCTGTCGTCGCTCCAACGATGGCGGAGGTTTCGACTGTCGAAGGCTTCGTGACGGCGAACCGCCTGCTCCTTCGGAATACCGCGCTCGCCAATTTCTTCGACCTCTGCGCGATTTCGCTGCCGCTGCCGCGAGAAGGAGGTCTCCCGGCCGGGCTGATGCTGTTCGGCCGCCGCGGCGATGACCGCCGGCTGTTCGAGATCGCGCGCGCCGTCGAGCTTCTGCTCACGTCCTAGCATTCGCTTCGTCCCGGAATTCCAACACCTTGCGGAACGCACGGAACAAAGTGATGCGGTTTTCCGGCCCGACCTCCTAGGGATGCTGCTTCGTTAACCTACCGGGGGCCTATTCGACGTGCCTTTCCCGCGCCTGTTCAATTTCTCGTCCCGCGGCATCGCCATCGATCTCGGCACCGCCAACACCGTCGTCTACGTGCACGGTTCGGGCATCGTGACTAGCGAACCCTCGGTCGTCGCGATGGAATTCCACAACGGCGTGCGCAAGGTCCGCGCCGTCGGCGACGATGCCAAGCTGATGATGGGCAAGACGCCGGAGAACATCAAAACCATCCGCCCGCTGCGCAACGGAGTCATCGCAGACCTCGAGGTCGCCGAAGAAATGATCAAGCATTTCATCGCGAAGGCGCACGGCGGGCCGAGCCGCTTCTCGCGCGGCCCAGAGGTGGTGATCTGCATTCCCTCCGGCGCGACGTCGGTCGAGCGCCGGGCGATCCGCGACGCCGTCAGCAACGCAGGCGCCGACAGGGTGTCGATGATCGAAGAGCCGATGGCGGCCGCGATCGGCGCCGGCCTTCCGGTCACCGAGCCGATCGGATCGATGGTCGTGGATATTGGCGGAGGAACGACTGAGGTCGGGGTTATTTCGCTCCAGGGCCTTGCCTATTGTCGCTCGGCACGGGTCGGCGGCGATCGCCTGGACGAAGCGATCAGCGCTTATGTGCGGAGGAACTTCAATCTCCTGATCGGCGAAGGCACGGCCGAGCGGGTGAAGCTGGAAATCGGGATCGCGCGGCCTCCGCGGGACGGCGCCGGCCTAACCGCGCTCGTGCGCGGACGCGACGTCAGCAAGGGCGTCCCCAGCGAGATTTCGCTCAACCAAGCTCAGATCGCCGAAGCGCTTGCCGAACCGGTCAGTCGTATCGTCGAGGTCGTTCGGGCAGCGCTCGAAAATACCCAACCCGAGATCGCCGCCGACGTCATCGACCAGGGGATCACCATGACGGGCGGCAGCTCGCTTCTGCGCGAAATCAGCAACGTAATCGCGGACGAGACGGGCCTACCCGTACAGGTTGCCGACAATCCGCTCGAATGCGTCGCGCTCGGTGCCGGACGGACGCTCGAGGATACCACCTTCCGAGGTGCTTTGATCCCGGCGTAGACGTCCGTCGCGGCAAAAATCGGCGGCGGTGAACCGATCGTGCCGCAGCCTGCACTCAATGTGGGGAACCGCGGCCAGGCGGTGCAATTTCCGGCACCGGCGCGTCGAGGCGGGGGCATCACAGGGGAGATGTCTTATGACACCGAAGACCCAGCTTCTCGTCATTCTCGCGGCCGGAGGCGCGCTGGTCGGCGCCGCACTGGCCCAGCCCGTGGCCGAAGGAGGACGCAAGTTCGACACCATTCTAAGCGGTGCCAATGAATGCAACGCGTCTGGCACATGCAATCTGGGCGATCCGGACGGGACGGGCACCGCGCACGTCACCGTCAATGTCGGCCAGCAACGAATCTGCTGGGACATCACGGTCGCTAATCTCGGAACCGTGACTCGCGGTCACATCCACCATGCGGCGGCCGGCGTTGCCGGCGGGATCGTCGTACCCTTCTTCGAGGCCAACAATGTCGACCTCAACGGGTGCACGCCCGAAAGCGCTCCGCTGGACCGAGCTTTGCTGATGGATATCCTCCAGCACCCGCAGGATTATTATGTGAACGTCCACACCGCGGATTTCCCGGCGGGCGCCATCCGAGGTCAGCTGAGCAAATAGCGGCGGCGGCGAAGCCCCTCTCCTCTCGCTCTCCGGGGAGAGGGGTTGGGGCACGGCGCTGAGGGCGTTACAGGCCGCCCGATGAACGACTTCGCTACCCTTCTCGTCGCCGACCGTGGGCAGAAAGCGCGCCCAATCTACCTCGTTGACAAGGACAGCTTCGATGCCTGGCTCAAGAAGCGCCCCGCCGAGGACCGCGCGCTGATCGAGGCGCACCGCTTCGATGGCAAGAAGGGGTTCTCTTTCGTCATCCTGCCCCGCGGCAATGCGTTCGAGGTGGTGAGCGCCGTCAAGAACGCCGCGGAACTTTCGCCGTGGTGCCTCGCGAAACTCGCCGAGAGCTTGCCGGAAGGGACGTACAAACTCGCCTCGGGCGAGCCAGGCAAAGCCGCGCTCGGTTGGCTGCTCGCCCAGTACAAGTTCGGCGATTATCGTTCCAAATCCGACGATTCCGAGCGTGGCGCACGCATACTCGTCACCCCGGAGGCGGCGCGGATCGACGAGACCGTCCAGTTGGCCAAAGCGACCGTCCTCGTCCGCGATTTGGTCAACACTCCGGCCGCCGACCTCGGCCCTGCCGAGATCGCCCAGGCGGTGAAGGCCGAAGCGAACCGCTGTGGCGGCAAGTTCAAGGTCATTTCCGGTGACGAGCTCACGAGCGGTTATCCCTTGATTGCGGCCGTCGGCGGGGCCGCGACCCCGGAGCGCGCCCCGCGCCTGATCGAGCTCGAATGGGGCGATACCAAGCACCCGCGGATCGCGGTCGTCGGTAAGGGCGTGTGCTTCGACAGCGGCGGGCTCGATTTGAAGCCTGCTTCCGGAATGCGGATCATGAAGAAGGACATGGGCGGCGCGGCCCATGCGCTTGCGCTTGCGCGGCTGATCACGATGGCGCGGCTTCCGGTCCGCCTCCATCTGCTGATCCCGGCGGTCGAAAACGCGGTCTCCGGCTCCGCCTATCGGCCTGGTGACATCGTCAAGTCGCGCAAAGGACTGTTCGTCGAGATCGACAATACCGATGCCGAAGGACGGCTAGTGCTCGCCGATGCGCTCGCCAAAGCCGTCGAGGGCAAGCCGGAGCTGGTCGTCGATTTCGCGACGCTTACCGGCGCGGCCCGGATCGCGCTCGGCCCCGACCTTCCTGCGACCTTCGCCAACCGTGACGAGCTTGCGGCCGATCTAGAAGGGGCAGCTCGCGAGGTCGAGGACCCCTTGTGGCGAATGCCCTTGTGGGACCCCTACGAGGATCTCCTGAAAAGCGACATCGCCGACCTCGCGAACGCGTCGAGCTCGCCGATGGCCGGCTGCATCACTGCCGCGATGTTCCTGAAGCGCTTCGTCCCCGACGAGATTGCCTGGGCACATCTCGATACCTGGGCTTGGCGCGATCCGGGCAAGCCGGGTCGTCCCAAGGGCGGCGATGCGCTTGGGCTCCGCGCCGTGTTCGAAGCGCTGAAGCGGCGCTATCCACACGGCTGAGGCGGCTATTCACCGAAAATCCGGGCTTTTCATGTCTCTGCCCTGCAACATTTCGCGTCCTTACCGGTTTACTTGGAGATTACGCGACCACGGGATGGAAGGTAGCAGCCATGGGCGAGGTTTCGCTGACCAGCTGGATGAAGGCGCTTATCGCCTATGTCCGCTCGGGCGAGCCCGACCTGACCAACCGGCAGATGGCTCTGCTGATGCTGGTCTATCTCACTCCGGGTCCACACACCGTTCGCGGGCTCGCGCGGGTTCTCGGGGTTTCCAAGCCCGTCGTGACGCGTGCCTTGAACACGCTCGGCGCCCTCGGCTATCTGCGCCGCGAGAGGGACCAGGACGATCGGCGCAACGTCTTCGTCGTCCGAACGAGCAGCGGGGCGGAATTTCTTGAAGGGTTCAAACGCAACCTCCGTGAGGCCGACAGCGGCGGGGCTTCGCAGCGGCCGATCATCGGGCAGGCCCACGCCTACGCTCACCAGGGGTGATTCCTTCTCCCTAAGCGGTCCATCGAACGCGCCGGATCCCGACTTCAACGCCTACCGCAAGGATCTCGCTGACGTCGCGCTCGCCGCCCAGGTGATCGCCTCCCATTATGCCGAGCCGCTCGATCGAGCGATCGCCGCATCGGCCGAGTTGCGCTCGGCCCCGTCCGAGGATGCTGAGACGATCCGCTGGCTCCAGCCCGGCGAAGCCTTCGCCATGCTCGACGATACGCTCGGCTGGGCCTGGGGCTATGCCGGAACGGACCACCGCGTCGGCTATGTGAAGTCCGCCGCGGTCGCTTAAGTCACATTTCGCCGCGGGAACGGCGTAGCGCGTACCATTTGGCGACGTTCGCGTTTTGCTCAGCGAGCGTCTCGGCGAAGACGTGACCGCCTGTGCCGTCGGCGACGAAATAGAGCGCCTTCGTCGGCGCTGGGTGGAGCACTGCTTCGATGCTCGCCTTGCCCGGGTTCGCGATCGGTCCGTCGGGAAGGCCGGAGCGGCGATAAGTGTTATAGCCGTTGTCCGAGCGGAGCTCCGACTTGAGGATTCGCCGGCCGAGAGGCTTGCCCTTGGTCACCGCGTAAATCACCGTCGGGTCGGCCTGGAGCGGCATGCCGATCTTGAGACGGTTGCAATAGACTCCCGCGACAACCGGCCGTTCGGAACCCTTTGCCGTCTCCTTCTCGACGATCGAGGCGAGAATCACCGCCTGGGCCTTAGTGGCGATGGGACATTCGGTGCTGCGTTGGCCCCAGAGCTGGTCCAGCGTCTTGGTCATTGCGGATTGCATGCGCTTGACCAGCGCGGCCCGCGTTTCTCCGCGCTGGTAACCATAGCTGTCGGGAAGGACCGAACCCTCTTCGATCGCCGGCAGGGCTCCGGTGAGGTATCGGTTTGCGGCGAGATTTTCGCTCACGACGACCGCGGGCATTCCCGGCGTGACGGTGACCAGCCGCTGTGCCGGGCGTCCGTGCTGCAGGAGGTCGAGGATCGCCGCGCCCCCCATCCCGCGCGGGATCTCGAACTCGCCGGCCTGGATGGGATCATGCGATCCGAAGATCCGGGCCATGACATAATAAGTCTTGGCGGTTCCCGGGATCGCCCCCTCTTTCGCCAGCAGGCGGGAGACCGAGCCCAGGCTCGCGCCTTCCACGATCATCACGTCGTGCGGGCCGTGCTTCGGCCCGGGCGCCCACCAGAGGAAATAAATGATCAGAAGCGCGGCGAGGATCAGCCCGCCGGCCGCGATCGGCAGCTTCCGCCTCACACGGCCTTCATGATCAGCGACGCGTTAGTTCCACCGAAGCCGAAACTGTTGTTGAGCACGGCTCTTACCGACCGCTCCTTGGCCTTGTGAGGCACAAGGTCGACGCCTTCGGTGCCCTCGCTCGGATTGTCGAGGTTGAGCGTCGGCGGAACCATCTGGTCGCGCAGCGCCAGGATGCAGAAGATGCTCTCGACCGCTCCCGCGCCGCCGAGCAGGTGTCCGATCGCGGACTTGGTCGAGCTCATCGAAAGCGAACCGATCGCGTTTCCGAAGAGCCGCCGGACGGCGCCCAGCTCGAGCTCATCGCCCAGCGGGGTCGAAGTCCCATGAGCATTGATGTAATCGATGTCGCTCGGCTGAAGTCCCGATTTCTTGAGCGCCATCTCCATCGAGCGATAGGCGCCCGAGCCTTCGGGATGCGGCGCGGTTACGTGATAGGCATCGCCGGACAGGCCATAGCCGATCACTTCAGCGTAGATCTTGGCTCCGCGGGCTTTGGCATGCTCATATTCCTCGAGCACCACGACCCCGGCGCCTTCGCCCATTACGAAGCCGTCACGGTCCTTGTCATACGGCCTGCTCGCCCGCTGCGGCTCATCGTTGAAGTTGGTCGACAGCGCCCGCGCCTGGGCGAAACCCGCGATCCCGATCGGGCAGATCGTCGCTTCGGCGCCGCCCGCCAGCATGATGTCGGCATCGCCATCCTTGATCATCCGGGCAGCGTCGCCGATCGAATGAGCCCCTGTCGAGCAGGCTGTGACCACTGCATGGTTCGGACCCATCAGCCCGTATTTGATCGAGACCTGTCCCGAAATAAGGTTGATGAGGCGGCCGTGGACGAAATGGGGACTGACCCGGCCAGGGCCGTTTTGGTGAAGGTTCACGCTTTCCTTCTCGATGCCCGGCAAGCCGCCGATGCCCGAGCCGATCGAGCAGCCGGCGCGAAAGCGTGTCGCCTCGTCCATTTCGATAAGGCCCGCGTCCTCGATGGCCTGACCGGCGGCGTCGATTCCGTAAACGATGAAAGGATCGACCTGCCGCTGGACCTTATGGTCGATCCGCTTGGCCGGATCGAAGCCATATTCGTGATCCGCCGGCTTCACTTCGCAGGCGATACGGCATTTCTGGTCGCTGGCGTCGAACTTGGTGATCGTCCCGGCCCCGCTCTTCGAAGCGAGGATATTCTTCCAGCTGGTCTCGACGTCGCCGCCCAGCGGCGTCACCAGACCCAGACCTGTCACGACGACACGGCGCATCGCGGTCACTCCAAATACAACAGGCCCAAACCCGTTCGGGCTGAGCCTGTCGAAGCCCTGTACTGTTTAAACGCCATCAGAGGCAAAAGGCAGCCCTTCGACATGCTCAGGGCGGACGGGATTTGCCGATCAGCCCTTGTTCTGGTCGATATAATCGATCGCGTCGCGCACCGTCGTGATCTTCTCGGCCGCATCGTCCGGAATTTCCACTCCGAACTCTTCCTCGAACGCCATGACGAGCTCGACGATGTCGAGGCTGTCCGCTCCGAGATCGTCGATGAAGCTGGCGTCCTCCGTGACCTTGTCGGCCTCGACGCCGAGATGTTCGACGACGATCTTCTTCACGCGATCGGCAGTCTCGCTCATTGGAAGCTTCCTCCGTTTGTGCTTTTGCGTTGCCCTAGCGATGCGGTTGGCGTGCGGCAAGTATGACCAGAACTTCCCGATTGATGAGCCCTGGCGAAGTCGAGCTGGCCCGCTCTGTTTTCGGCTCGGCGATCGATTATTCGAAAGTACGGCTGGTCCGGGGCAAATGGTGGCCGTTCCAGCCGCGCCGATCCGCCATGGCGCCAATGGGCAGCATTCATTTCCATCCCGAGGGCGGCGGCTGGTCGGAAGACTTTTCAAAGGAATCGCTCGCCCGGCAAGGCTTCTTCATTCACGAGCTGACCCATGTCTGGCAGGCCCAGAAAGGCGGGCGCTTCTACCTCCCGCTGATGAGGCATCCATTCTGCCGCTACCAGTACCGGATCGAACCGGATAAGCCATTCAGCCGCTATGGCCTTGAACAGCAAGCGGAAATCGTCCGCCACCGGTTCCTTGCCGATCGCGGCGCCCCCGTTCCCATTGTGCCGCCAGCCCCGCTCCTGCCCTTCGCGTGACTTGATCGCAGTTGTCACAATCCTGCAACAGGCGTGACGAGAAAGCGCGCACAACGCGTGCTTGGCCTTCCGCACGAACAGCCGTTTCGGGCATATGTCGCCACAACGACAAAAAAGGGGGCTCTCATGCGCATTTCCGCAGCTTTGCTCATCGGCACGTCCGCGTTCGCTTTTGCGGTTCCGGCGGTTGCTCAGACAAGCCAGGAAGCGGCGGCCCAAGCCGCGAATCCGCCCGCGACGCAGGTCGCTGCGCCCCAGGA
>JBKPKF010000249.1:0-15022 GCA_046730995.1 Pseudomonadota bacterium | reverse complement strand
GTGCATGTCGTAGGGCGTGGCGGCGCTCGGCGGGACTAGCGTGTCGAGACTGTCCTCGATGCGGTCGATCGGATCCTCGCACGGCCGCTCGGGCAGGTCATGGCGGTTCGACAAGGGCAAGAAGTCGATGAAGTCGCGGGTTGCGAGAAGCGCGTCGATGTCGTTCTCGAACGCCACGTCGGCCACTCCCGACTTGGTCGTGTGGGTGATGGCGCCGCCCAGCTCGTCCTGGGTGACAACTTCGTTGGTCACGGTCCTCACCACCTCGGGGCCGGTGACGAACATGTAGGAGCTGTCCTTCACCATGAAGATGAAGTCGGTCATCGCAGGCGAATAAACCGCTCCGCCCGCACATGGGCCCATGATGAGGCTGACCTGCGGAATGACCCCGCTGGCGAGGACGTTGCGCTGGAACACCTCGGCATAGCCGGCGAGGCTCGCAACTCCTTCCTGGATGCGGGCGCCCCCGCTGTCATTGAGACCGATGACAGGCGCGCCAACCTTCATCGCCATGTCCATAATCTTGCAGATCTTCTCGGCATGTCGTTCGCTGAGCGACCCGCCGAACACGGTGAAGTCCTGAGCGAAGGCATAGACGAGGCGGCCGTTGATCGTACCGGATCCCGTGACGACCCCGTCGCCCGGAACTTTCTGAGTCTCCATCCCGAAGTCGGAGCAATTGTGCTCGACGAACATGTCATATTCTTCGAACGAGCCCGGATCGAGCAACACGCTTAGGCGCTCGCGGGCGGTCAACCGTCCCTTGGCATGCTGCGCCGCGATCCGCTTTTCGCCCCCGCCCAAACGAGCTGCCGCGCGCTTGGCTTCGAGCTCTTCGATCGTGGTTGCCATTCGGCAGATCGTCCCCATCTAAGTCAGACAGGCGCAGTCCTTCCACGAGCGGCTCAACCGGTCAATCGGGCGGCTGGACGAATGTTGCAGTGCAGCATTGACAAATTTTCGTTAACTTCGGCCCCTGTTGCGGAACCGTAATCCCGGGCGGCCCGTTCTTGTCACGGGTAATCATGCCACGGAGGTGAAACGAAAAAATGCTGACTCGAGCCGGAGTGCCAGTTGAGTTCGAAGCCGAGCACTCGGCGAGCGAGCCACGGGCCCCAACCCTAATCTGCTTTTCGCACCTGCGGTGGAATTTCGTCTTCCAGCGTCCACAGCATCTGATGAACCGCTTCGGCCGCGATATGCGGGTCATTTTTTGGGAGGAGCCCGTCGACGTCGGTCCGAAGGAGACGCCGTACCTCCAAGTGAGCGATCCGGACGATACGAACGTCCGCCTGGTCGTTCCGCACCTACCGCAGGGCATGCCCGAGGACGCGCGCGAAGCGGCGCTCACCCGCTTGCTCGACGCGCATTTGGCTTCGGTGCGGGGACCCCTCATCGCCTGGTATTACACACCGATGATGCTGCCATTCTCGAAGCACGTCACCCCCGACGTCACAGTCTATGACGCGATGGACGAGCTTTCGAAATTCAAGTTTGCGCCCGAGCACCTGCTGGACCTGGAGCAGGAATTGATCGACCGCGCCGACATCGTTTTCACCGGCGGGTCGAGCCTGTTCGAAGCGAAGAAGGATCGCCATCCCAACGTCCATTGTTTCCCCTCGTCGGTCGACCGCGCCCATTTCGCCAAGGCGCGCAGCGGGCTGTTCGACCCGGCTGACCAGGAAGACCTTCCGCACCCGAGGCTCGGTTTCTATGGCGTGATTGACGAGCGGTTCGATACGGACTTGCTCGGCAAGGTCGCCGAGATCCGTCCCGATTGGTCGTTCGTCATGGTCGGCCCGGTGGTGAAGATCGGCGAGGACGAGCTGCCTCATCGCCGCAACATCCATTATCTCGGATCCAAGACTTACCGCGAGCTCCCCGCCTATCTTTCGGGTTGGGATGTCGCGCTGATGCCGTTCGCAATGAACGAATCGACCCAATTCATTTCGCCCACCAAAACTCCCGAATATCTCGTGGGCGGCAAGCCCGTGGTGTCGACCCCAATCAAGGACGTCGTTCGCCACTATGGCAAGTTGAAAGGCGTCGAGATCGCATCGACTCCGGAGGAATTTGTCGCTTCGTGCGAGAAGGCGCTCGACCTGTCATCCAACCCCGAAAGCGGTTGGCTCGCCGAAGCCGACCTCATGCTGTCAGCCACCAGCTGGGACACGACCCAGGCGCGGATGGCGGGCCTCATTGCCGAACTGCTCGGCACTCAGAAGGCCGCCGCCGGTTCAGCGCTGCTCGTGGCAGCGGAATGAACCCGCCCCTCCGCGCGCAAGGGCGCTACGACTATCTGATAGTCGGGGCGGGCTTCGCGGGCTCGGTGCTGGCCGAGCGGCTTGCGAGCCAGAACGGCGCTCGCGTCCTGCTGATCGACCGCCGGCCGCATGTCGGCGGCAATGCTTATGACGAGCCGAACGAGGCCGGAATCCTCTATCATAAGTACGGGCCGCACATTTTCCATACGAACAGCGACCAGGTCGTCGACTACCTCTCTCAATTCACGAAGTGGCGGCCGTACGAGCATCGCGTGCTCGCGCGCGTCCGCGACCAGCTGGTCCCAATCCCGATCAATCGAACGACGCTCAACCAACTCTTCAAGCTCAACCTCAAAAGCGACGAGGACGCGGCGCAATATCTCGCCTCGCGGGCGGAGCCGGTCGACGAAATCCAAACGTCGGAGGATGTCGTCATCAACGCCGTGGGCCGCGAGCTCTATGAGCTCTTTTTCCGGGGCTACACCAGGAAGCAGTGGGGGCTCGACCCGAGCGAGCTCGACAAGCAGGTGACCTCGCGAATCCCGACTCGCACGAACACCGACGATCGCTACTTCACCGATACGTTCCAGGCCATGCCGCTCGACGGCTACACGGCGATGTTCAAGCGGATGCTCGACCATCCGTCGATCGAGATTCGCACAGGCGTCGATTTCCGCGACGTTCGTACCGAAGTTGACGCCGACCACATCATCTACACCGGGCCGATCGACGAATATTTCGATTTCCGCTTCGGCAAACTGCCCTATCGAAGCCTGAAATTCGATCATCAGACGCTCGATGAGGAATGGCACCAGCCTGTCGCGGTGGTGAACTATCCGTCACCCGAAGTGCCCTACACCCGTGTCACCGAATACAAGCATCTGACCGGGCAGGACCATCCGCGCACCACCATCACATACGAATATCCGAGCGCGGAGGGCGATCCCTACTATCCCGTCCCGCGTGACGAGAACCAGGAGCTCTACAAGAAATATGAGGCCCTGGCGGACTCGACCGCGGGAGTCACCTTCGTCGGGCGGCTGGCGACCTATCGTTATTACAATATGGACCAGATCGTCGGCCAGGCGCTCGCAACGTTTCGCCGAATGGAGGACGGAGGAACGCCCGAACGAGATGAGGCGAGCGCGCTCGCCGCCGACTGAGGTTCGCCGAAAAATCCGTCGATCGGCTTTCCCCGCAGCTACGACCAACGTATCTGCATTCGATGCATCCATCGTTCGATTCTGCAGACTTCGCCAGCGAGGGCTCCGGCGGCGCCTCGCGTGGCGGCCGCCCGCGCACGGCCGGCATCTATCTCAATCCCATCCTCGATGCCGATTTCCCCGACCCCGCGGTAATCCTGGCGCCCGACGGCCAATATTATGCCTATGCGACCCAGACCCTGCGCGACGGAGAATGGATCAACATCCAGGTCGCCCGCTCGGCCGACCTCATTCATTGGGAGAATCTCGGCGACGCTCTTCCGGAGAAACCGGGTTGGGCTCGGGAAACCCAGGACTTCTGGGCGCCGACCGTGATTTACGACGGCTCGACTTATTTCATGTATTATTCGGCAACGCCCGACACGTGTCGCGAGGGACCCGACCATGCGCTCGCCGTCGCCACATCGAAGTCGCCGGCCGGCCCGTTCGTCGACGTCGGTCAACCGCTCCTTGCCGGAAAAGGGTTCCACAACATCGATCCCATGGCCTTTGACTGCCCCCTCACGGGGAAGCACCTGCTCTATTGGGGGTCGGGCTTCCAGCCAATCAAAGTCCAGGAGCTAGCCGAAGACCGGGTGTCCTTCGTCGCGGGAAGCAAACCGATCGACCTCATCTGGCCCAATCCCAAGAAGGGCGCCTTCCCGAGGCTCGTCGAAGCCACTTGGGTGATCCATCACGACGGCTTCTTCTACCTGTTCTACTCGGGCGATAATTGCTGCGGGCCGGACGCCGAATATGGCGTGATGGTCGCGCGTTCGGAATGCGCGACCGGACCGTTCGAAACGCTCGAGCAGGCGAAGGGCGTGCCCCACAGCCTGATGCTGTTCAAGAGCGAGCGCTGGCTTGCGCCCGGACACAATTGCATCGTCGAGGACAAGGCGGGACAGGTATGGATCCTCTACCACGCGATCGACGTGAATCGCCCGCGCCAGCGGCAGGAAGACGAAATCAACAGCCGGCGGATCCTGCTGATTGACCGAATCGAATGGAAGGACGGCTGGCCGCACGTCGGGACTCCGTCGGACGAGCCGCAGGCGGTGCCTGTCACCTAGTCCTGCTGAACAACCGCTGCCGCTGTGAGTTCGTCTGCCGAAAGGGCAGGCGATGGACGCAAATGTCTCCGAATCTGGCTCCGCGATCTTCCCGACCTTCTTCATGGCGGGGTTCGAATGCTCGACCTTCGTGTGGAAGGACCGGGAACGGAAGGACTATGTCGCCGCCACCGGTCACGACCGTCATTTGAGGGCCGATCTTGCCGCGGCGATGGACCTTGGGATCGGTATCGTGCGCGAGGCCATTCGCTGGCCCCAGGTCGATCTCGGCAACGGGCGCTATGATTGGTCGAGCGTCAAGGCGCTGCAGGACGCGGCCACGGAGTGCAAGATCACTCCGATTTGGGACCTGTGTCACTACGGTTTCCCGGACGGCTGCGATCCTTTCTCGCAGGAATGCGTGAAGAGGTTCGCCGATTATTGCCGGGCCGCGGCCGAGGTCGTCACCACGACGGCAGAGGGACCATATTTTTTCACGCCGATCAACGAGATCACCTTCTTTTCGGCCGCGGCCACCGACCTTGAATGGATGTATCCGTTCGCGAAGGGGCGCGAAGGTGAGCTGAAGCGCGCGCTGGCCCGAATGGACATTGCGGGCGCGAAAGCGATCCGTGAGATCGAGCCGAAAGCACGAATGGTGCACGTCGACCCGATCGTTCACGCGGTCCCTCCGCCGGACCGACCCGATCTCGCCGATGAGGCCCGGGAAGAGGAGCACCGCGAAGCGATGGAGGCTTGGGACATGCTATGCGGGCGGGTGTGTCCGGAGCTCGGCGGTTCCCCGGACATCCTCGATATCGTGGGGGTGAATGTCTACCACTACAGCCAGGTCCAGCTGGACGCCGACAAGAAGCGGGAAATCCTCGGTCCGCGCGATCCTCGGCGGAAGCCCCTCAGCGAGCTGTTGAAATTTGCCTGGGACCGATACCGCCGGCCGATCATCATCGGCGAGACGAGCGGTTACCAGGACAATCGCGCCGAATGGCTGCGGATGACGATGGAGGAATGCTTCAAGGCGATCAATTCGGGCGTCGACCTGCACGGGGTCTGCCTCTATCCATTCGTCGACCTTCCCGACTGGTGGACCCAGAAGTGGGCCAAGATCGGGATCTACGACGTCGCCGACAAGGAGGGCTTCGAGCGCGTTCCGTGCGAAGCCTATATCGAAGAGCTGCGACGCTGGCAGAAGTTGCTCGACCAGCCCGAGAATGTCGAACCTGACGGCTATGGGCACCGCTGGGGGCGGGTGCAGCTTGAAGAGGTCCGCAAATATGCGACGGAATGGGCGAAGACTGCCCCCGTGGCGGAGCCGGAACCCGCCTGAACTATCGCCGGGTCGAGGCTAGCGCGGGGCGATCGTCAACCAGCGCCGCGAAGAGTTCGCGTTGCACTTCGAACTCCGCGAGTAGCTTCTGGTCGATATGCCGACTGCCGTCTGCAACGACTGTTGAAAGAAGGCCCGTCTCGGCATGACGGCTGTTGTCCCATCCGGGATAGGCCGTAATCGGGTACCAACAAATCCCGCGGACGTCGGCGCCGCAGTCCAGCGCATCGCGCACTTCGTTGCACACATAATGGAGCCAGGACGGCTTGCCCGAACCCTCCGCGCCCGTTTCCGAAAGGAACAAGGGCTTCCCATAGCGCTCACCCGTCTCGACCAGCATTTCGCTCAGCGGGCGATATTCGTGATGTCCCATCGGAACGGTCGGACCCTGAAAATACCATTGGTTGTGCGGGTAGAAATTCCACCCCATTACATCGACCAGTGATCGGTCGCCGCCGAGTTCAGGCTCAGCCAGACCCAGGATCCAATCATAGGCCTCGTACATTCCCTGAAGGTTCTGCTGCGCCGCCCGCGCCGTCCGGCGGCGGTGATCATGCGGGGCGATGTGAATTAGCGGCTCGGCCCAGACGATCGTCGATTCTGGCCAGCGCTGCTTGATCGCCTTTGCGGCCATAATGCCGGTTCGAACGAGCTGGCGCTTGAACCAGCCGCGCTGTCCGGGGCCGACTTGTGGGAAATATCCGTCATCGACCGCCCAGGACAGGAAATTGATTTCGTTCAGAGGACAGACGACCGGCGGTCGTGCACTGACCGATTGCTGCATCTCGATCGCGGCGAGCGCGAACTGGGTGAACCGATCGGGGAAATCCGGTGCGGCCTGATCGATGCAATCGGGCGAGCCGTAATGGAACAAGTCCCAGATGACCTCGACACCGGCCTCCTCGGCGGCTTCGAGCGCCGGCAGCCAGCTCGACCAGTCATATCGGGCCGGCGATTTCTCGATGAGGTGCCAGCGAAGGCCGTCACGCAGCGTCTGGAAGCCCAATTGCCTGCACAGCCGATAGTCTTGCAGCACATGCTTGTCGTGGCCGGTGGCCCGGATCAGGTCGAGGCGAACGCCGTCGCGCCGCCGGTGGGACGAGCATTCAAAGCCGGCCTGGAAGAAGCTGGCAAATGTCCGGACATGCTGACCAGTCATGGGAACAACCAATGCGCGAGATGGAAAATCGAGCCTTTTTCGCCGCAGTAACGGCACTGCCGGTCCCTCTCTAACTGCGCGAGTCTCCTAAGTCTTTGAGCGGCTGTACTTCTCGAGCTCGTCGCCGATCAGCCGGACCACGTGCAGCACGTTCGTCGAACCCGACACTCCGAACGGCACGCCAGCCATCAGCACCAGGCGGTCCCCGCCTTCTGCAATCTGGTGGCGAAGCGCCATCCGCTTGCCCTTCTCGACCATCTCCTCGAAATTCGAGACATCGCGGGTGTGAACGGCGTAGACGCCCCAGATCAGGCCCATTCGACGGGCGGTAATCATCGATGCGCTCATCGCGAGGGTCGGAACCGACGGGCGCTCACGCGCGATTCGACGCGCGGTCGAACCCGAGCTCGTGTAACAGACCATCGCCTTTGCCGACACGGTTTGCGCGATCTGACGCGCGGACCCGGCGAGCGCGTCAGCCGTGGTGGGCTCGAGCTTGGTTTGCGTGAAGTGGATTCGGGCCTGATAGGCCGGGTCGTGTTCCACACTGTTGGCGATACGGTCCATCATTTGCACCGACTCGATCGGATATTGCCCCGTCGCGCTTTCCGCGGAGAGCATCACCGCGTCGGCACCGTCGTAGATCGCGGTCGCGACGTCGCTGACCTCAGCCCGCGTCGGAGTCGGCGAGGTCACCATCGATTCGAGCATCTGGGTCGCGACCACCACGGGCTTCCCGAACTGCCGGGCACAGACGATGATCCGGTTCTGGAGTGGAGGCACGGCCTCGGGCGGGAGTTCGACTCCAAGATCGCCGCGCGCGACCATCACAGCATCGGCAAGTTCCACGATGTCGTTGAGGCGATCGATCGCAGCCGGTTTCTCGATCTTCGCAAGCAACGCCGCTTTCTCACCGATGAGCGAGCGCGCTTCGGCGACATCCTCAGGACGCTGCACAAAGGATAGCGCGATCCAATCGGTCTTCTGGTCGAGCGCGAAATGCAAATCGTCGCGGTCCTTCTCGGTCAGCGCCGGGATCGGGACGACGATGTCGGGCACGTTCACGCCTTTGTTGTCGGTCACGGTGCCGCCGACCTTCACCTCGCTGACGATCTGGTCGTCGCCCGCCTCCAGCACGTTCAGTCGGACCTTGCCGTCATCGATCAGGATGCGCGTCCCTGCCTTAATCGATTCGAACAGCTCGGGGTGAGGAAGGTGGACCCGGTGGCTGTCGCCGGCCTTGGACCCGCGGTCCAGGATGAAGCGGCTGCCCTTTTCGAGCAAGGCGCCGCCACGGGCGAAATGTCCGACGCGCAGCTTCGGCCCCTGAAGATCGAACAGGATGGTAGTCGGGCGATGGAATTCCTTTTCGAGCGCCCGGATTGCCCTAACCAGCCTGGCCTTCTGCTTCTGGTCGCCGTGGCTCATGTTGATTCGGAAGGCGTCCGCTCCGGCGAGCATCAGCCTGCGAATCGTCTTCGCGTCGCTTGAGGCCGGGCCCAGCGTCGCCAGGATCTTCACTTTGCGCGAGCGAGGGCCGAGCGTGTCCGTCACGGCCCTGCCATAGCCGCTTGATATGATGGTTCAACCCGCTAGAGCCGCCCCGCACACATCTAGAAGCGGAGTATTTGAGCATGGCGGAAGGCACCGTCGCTGCTGATCAGCTGCGGCTGTTTATCGAACGGATCGAGCGTTTGGAGGAAGAGAAAAAGGGCATCGCGGACGACGTTCGCGACGTTTATTCCGAAGCCAAGGCCAACGGTTACGACCCGAAGATCATGCGCATGATCGTGCGCCTGAGGAAGATGGAAACGCATACCCGCCAGGAGCAGGACGCGATCCTGGAAACCTATCGCCAGGCGCTCGGTCTCGCGTAAGGAAGTGCCATGGCTGGCCATTCGAAATTCAAGAACATCATGTACCGGAAGGGGGCGCAGGATAAGAAGCGCTCGGCCCTCTTCTCAAAGCTCAGCCGCGAAATCACAGTCGCAGCCAAGATGGGGCTTCCTGATCCGGAGGCGAACGCGCGTCTCCGCGCCGCGGTGATCGCCGCCCGCGCCCAGTCGATGCCCAAGGACAATATCCAGCGCGCCATCGACAAAGCGGCGGGCTCGGACGCCGAAAATTACGAAGAAATTCGCTACGAGGGCTTCGGTCCCGGCGGGGTCGCGTTGATCGTCGAGGCGCTCACCGACAACCGCAACCGAACCGCGACTAACGTGCGCACGGCCTTTTCGAAGAACGGCGGCAATCTGGGCGCGAGCGGGAGTGTCAGCCACGGCTTCGATCGGCTCGGCCTGATCGAATATCCCGCCGCATCGGGCGACGATGAAAAGGTCCTCGAAGCGGCGATCGAAGCCGGCGCCGACGACGTCGAAAGCGACGAGGACGGACACCGCATATGGACGGGTGTCGAAAGCCTCCACGAGGTCGCCCGAGCGCTGGAGCCGATGCTCGGCGAGGCGGAGGGTGCGAAGCTCGCGTGGCGACCGTCGACGGAGGTCGAGGTCCGCGGCGAGCAGGCGCAGCAGCTTGCGCGGCTGATGGAAGCGCTCGACGAGGACGATGACGTGCAGACCGTCTGGGGCAATGAGAAGGTCCCGGATGAGGAGCTGGCCAACCTCGCGTGAAGATCCTCGGCCTCGATCCCGGACTCGGAACGACCGGCTGGGGGCTGATTCAGGCGGAGGGCAACAGGCTGGCGCACATTGCCAATGGGCAACTCACCACCAAAACGACCGCTGATTTGCCGTGGCGCCTCGCGGCATTAGGCGAGCAACTTGAGGCGCTCATTGTCGAGCACCGACCCGACGCCGCCGCGGTCGAGGAGGTGTTCGTCAACAAGAACCCGCAATCGACGCTGAAGCTCGGCCAGGCGCGCGGAGTCGTGATCATGATTGCCGCCCGGGCGGGGATCGAGGTCGGCGAATATGCCGCGCGGCTGGTCAAGAAGGCGGTCGTCGGCGTCGGCAGTGCCGAGAAAGCGCAGGTCCATGCGATGGTCTCGAGGCTGCTGCCGGGGGTGAAGATCGCCGGGCCCGATGCCGCGGATGCGCTCGCGGTGGCGATCACCCACGCGCACCATCTGGCGACCCAGAGACGCATCCCCTGACTCGTCCTTCCCGCGAAAGCGGGAATCCCGCTTCGGTTGCTTTAAAGGCAGCGGGACCCCCGCTTGCGCGGGGGTGACGATTAGATACGTTAGTCGCGATGATCGCTCGCCTTTCCGGAATCCTTGCCGAAACCAGCGCCGAGGGCGCCGTGATCGACGTCGGCGGGGTTGGTTATCTCGTCCAGTGCAGCGGCAAGACGCTCGACTCTCTCGGACCGATCGGCGGCGAAGTGTTGCTGATGACCGAATTGCAGGTGCGCGAGGATGCCTGGACTTTGTTCGGATTCGGCTCGACTGCCGAGCGCGACACCTTTCGTGCTTTGACATCGATCCAAGGCGTTGGCGGCAAGGTCGCGCTCGCGATCCTGTCGGCTCTTTCGCCCGACGAACTGGCGCGTGCGGTTGCCCACGACGACAAGGCGATGATCGGCCGGGCTAACGGCGTCGGACCCAAGCTGGCCGCGCGCATCGCCAATGAGCTTCAGGGCAAGCTCGCGGTCGCCGGCCTTGGCGGGGCCGTGCCCACACCTCGCGGCGGGGCTGCCACGGACGCGCTATCCGCCCTCGCCAATCTCGGCTTCAAGCCGGCGGAAGCGAGCGCCGCGGTCAACGCCGCGCAGGACGAACTTGGGGCGGATGCGGGGCTCGACGCGCTTGTCCGCCTCGCGCTCAGGAAAGCCGCGAAGTGACCGACCGGACCGCCTCGTGCCGCTGCGGCCAGCTGAAGGCGACGGCTACAGGCGAGCCGGTGCGCGTATCCGTCTGCCACTGTCTCAACTGCAAAAAGCGGTCGGGCAGCGCGTTCGCGGTGCAGGCTCGCTGGCCGGCCGCTCAGGTGATGATCGAGGGCCAATCGAAGACCTTCGTCAAGGTCGCCGACAGCGGCAACTGCGGCACCTTCCACTTCTGCCCGGAGTGCGGGTCCGACGTATATTACGAGATCGACGGCAAGTTCGACGACCTCGTCGCGATTCCCCTGGGTGCGTTCAACGATCCTTATTTCGCCAACCCTCGCTTTTCCGTCTGGGAGAAGCGAAAGTGCGATTGGGTGGAGATCTCAGGCGACGTCGAGCACTCGCACTAGCTGGCGCAACCTATCCGCCCCACGCCTCGCGGTAGACGCGGAGGAAATTGCCGCCCATGAGTTTCTCGAGCCGAGCCTCGCTCCAGCCGCGCCGCGCGAGGTCCGCGGCGAATCGCCTGTAGCGGTCGACGTTGTTGTAGTCGGCGACATAGGGATAGACTCCGACGGCCTCGCCCGGCGCCGCGATCCCAAGCTTGATCCGCTGCCGTTGCCAATCGTCCATTTTTTTCTTGGTTTCCGCGTCCATCGTGAGAGGTAGGACGCCATTGTCGGTGCCGATGCCGACATGATCCTCGCCGGCGACCTTGGCGACATGTTCGACATGGGCGATCACGTCTCCCGCGGTGGGGTGCATGTTGGTAGCCAAATAGGGCATGAAATAGACCCCGACGACGCCGCCCTTGTCGGCGACCGCCTTGATCGCAGCGTCGGAGACGTTGCGCGGATGGTCGATGAGGGCCCGGGCGCCGGTGTGGCTGATCACCAGGGGCCGCTTGGCATAAGCCGTGGCCTCGTCGATCGTCCGAGCTCCGCCATGAGCGAGGTCGAGCAACAGCTTTTCACTCTCGATCCGCCGAATCGTGTCGCGCCCGAGGTTGGATAGGCCGCTGTTCGCGGGCTCGAGCGATCCGTCGCCCGACAGGTTGCGGAGATTGTAGGTGAGCTGGACGGTCATTACCCCGTCCTTCTTCATCTGCGCGAGGCGATCGAGCTCCGTCCCGACCATGGATGTGTCCTGGGTGCCCAGAAGGACGGCGAATTTCTTTTCCCGCTTCGCCTTCAGGATATCGGCAGCGCTGCGGACCAAGAGCAACCGGTCGGGGTTCGCCCCGAACACCGTCTGCCGAAAGGCGATGTCTTTCTGATACTCACCCCATGGATCCGCCCCGTTACCGACGGGAAAGACGGTGTCCCGAACGACGGTGACTCCCGTGCCGACCGTTTCCGCCCATGCCGTGTCGCTCCACCGTATTTGGCCATCGGGCGCATAGGGGTCGGAGGTGCCGCCGAGCGCATCGATGATGATCGAACGGTCGTACCAGGACGGACCTGCCGAAGTCGTTTTCGCTACAGCCGGTCCGGCCGCCAGAGTTGCGGCCGCGCCCGCCATCATCGTCCGCCGATCGAGATCCATACGCCCCTCCTCGTTCGCCGCTTGTCGTCGGGCCATGCATCTGCGAATCAGCAGCTGATGGCAACCGACCCTGCCCGGATCACGACCCCCGAGCGTACGGCAGAGGACGCCGACCTCGCGCTCCGTCCGAAAAGCCTCGACGAGTTCATCGGCCAGCAATCGGCACGGGAGAATTTGCGGGTGTTCATCCACGCCGCGAAGAGCCGCGGCGAGCCGCTCGACCATGTGCTGCTCCATGGACCGCCGGGGCTGGGCAAGACGACGCTCGCCGGGATTATCGCTCGGGAGATGGGCGTCGGCTTCCGTGCCACGTCCGGTCCGGTGATCGCGAAATCCGGGGACCTCGCAGCTTTGCTCACCAACCTCGAGGACGGCGATGTCCTCTTCATCGACGAGATCCACCGGCTCAATCCGGCCGTCGAAGAGGTGCTCTACCCCGCGATGGAAGATCGTGCGCTCGACCTGATGATCGGCGAGGGCCCATCGGCGCGCTCGGTCCGGATCGAGCTGCCCCGTTTCACGCTGATCGGCGCGACCACTCGGCAGGGCCTGCTGACCACGCCGCTTCGCGACCGGTTCGGGATTCCCGTCCGGCTCAATTTCTACACCGTCGAGGAGCTGGAGCAGGTCGTACGCCGGGCCGCGCGGCTGCTGAATGTCGAGCTTACCGACGACGGCGGACGAGAGATCGCCCGCCGCTCGCGTGGGACACCCAGGATTGCAGGGCGGCTGCTCCGCCGGGTTCGCGACTTCGCCCATGCCTCAGGCTCCGACACCGTCTCGGCCGAAGCTGCCGACAAGGCACTGTCGCGACTCGAGATTGACGGCCTCGGCCTCGATGGGATGGACCGGCGTTACCTCACCATGATCGCCGACCTTTACGGCGGCGGGCCGGTTGGCGTGGAAACGCTGGCGGCGGGACTTTCCGAACCGCGCGACACGATCGAGGACGTGATCGAGCCCTTCCTCATTCAGCTGGGCCTCATCGCGCGCACGGCACGAGGGCGGTGCCTGAACGGCCGGGGCTACTCCCATCTGGGGCTGCCGGTGCCGCAGGGCAGCCAATCCGGCCTGTTCGATCAGGGAGCGACGTCCAAGTGATCCGTTTTGCATTGTTGGCAGCGGCTGCACTGATCGCAGCTGCCCCGGTTACCGCCCAATCGAATGCGCCTGCGCCCGACTATGCGAAAGATTCCACGTGGCTGTGCCTGCCGGGCCGTAGCGATCCCTGCTCGACACCGCTCGCAACGACCGCGCTCAACCCCAACGGCTACGGATCGACGGGCCAGAGCGCGATTGCGAAGAATCCGCCGATCGACTGCTTTTACGTCTATCCGACTGTCTCGACCGACAGGGCGATGAACAGCGACCTCAACGTCGACCGGTCGGAGACGCTCGCAACCGAGAGCCAATTCGGTCGCTTCGCCTCCGTCTGCCGGCCCTTCGCTCCAATCTATCGCCAGATGACCGTGAGCGCCGTCGCCGCTTATTCCGCCGGCGCGGACATCAGCCAGGCCATCGCGGTGGCTTTCAGGGACGTGGCGGCGGCGTGGGACAATTACATCCACACTCGCAACCAGGGTCGGCCGTTCGTCCTGATCGGCCACAGCCAGGGCAGCCTGATGCAGCAGATGCTGATCGCCCGGCGGATCGAGACCAATCCGGCGCTCGCGGCACGCATGAAGCTCGCGATTCTCCCGGGGTTCGACCTGCTGGTGCCGGAGGGCAAGCTCGTCGGTGGCACGTTCAAAAAGATTCGGCTCTGCAGCCATCCGGGCGAGACCGGCTGCGTCATTACCTGGACCAGCTTCCGCGAGAAGAACGTGCCGCCGAAGGGCGCGATCTTCGGCTATTCCGACCGGCCCGGAATGACGGTCGGCTGCGTCAATCCCGCGCGGCCGGGCTCGAGAGACTGGGTGCCGCTCGACAGCTATTTCTACGCGCGCTCGAGCCTGCCGGTGCCGGGCGGTCCGGTCGACTGGTCGAGCGAGGGGCCACCGCCGACCCCCTACCTCCGCGCCGAAGGGCTGGTGTCGGGTAAATGCGTCAACGACGGCCCGCTCGGATATCTGTCGATCCGCACCAACGCCGATCCGAAGGACAAGCGCACCGACCGGGTCGGCGGCGAAGTCGCGGTGCTCGGCATGTTCCTCCCCGGCTGGGGCATGCACCTTGCCGACGTGCCCGAAGCGCAGGGCGACCTCATCCGCGAGGTCGGAGACATCGCTGCTGCCGAAGCTAAGGCTCAATCCAGAACAATTGCTCGACACTGAGGTCGAGCGCCTGCGCGAGCTTGATGGCCAGCGTGGCTGACGGCGTGAACACGCCGTTTTCGACCGTGTTCACGGTCTTGCGTGTGACGCCCACCCGCTCGGCAAGCTCGGCCTGCGTGAGGCTGACCTCCGCCCGCCGGTCCTTAAGACGATTGGCGAGCCGTTCAGGCATCGCGATGCGCGCGTTTTTCGAGAACGCCCCAACGGAGCAGAGCCGCTGCTATCCCGAATGAGAGCACGATGTGAACGGCCTCGCGCCCGGTCACAATTTCGAACATTGTCAAGACATAGACGGCGATCGCGCTGCCCATGCCGAACAGGAATCCCCAGCGCATCGCCTCATTGCGATTGGCCCGAGTATTCTCGTCGTCGATGAGCTCGCGCACGTCCTTCGGC
>JBKPKF010000248.1:0-5780 GCA_046730995.1 Pseudomonadota bacterium | reverse complement strand
TGGAAGGCCAACAATCTTCCGGTCAGCCAATTCTATCACGTCAGCACCGACAACAACGACCCGTACCAGGTTTACGGCGGGCTGCAGGACAACAGCTCCTGGGCAGGCGACCAGGAATATCCCGGCGGGATCACCAACAGCCGCTGGGAGAATCTGTTCGGCGGCGACGGGTTCTGGACGTTCTCCGATCCGTCGGATCCCAACTATGCTTATGCGGAATATCAGGGCGGCCACATCGGGCGGGTGAACCGCAAGACGCTCGAGCAGCGGAATATCCAGCCGCAGGGCGGCTATAAGGAGAAGCTCCGCTACAATTGGAACACGCCCATCGCGCTGTCGCCGAACGATAAGGGAACGATCTACATCGGCTCGCAATTCCTGTTCCGAAGCCGCGACCATGGCGTGACCTGGGACCGGATCTCACCCGACCTCACCACCAACGATCCCATTCGGCAGCGGCAGGAACAGTCGGGCGGAATCACGGTCGACAATTCATCGGCCGAAATGAACACGACCATCTATTCCATCTCCGAGAGCCCGCGCGCCGCCGGCCAGATCTGGGTCGGAACCGATGACGGCAATGTTCAGCTGACCCGCGACGGCGGCAAGAACTGGACGAACCTGACTCCCAGTCTCGGAATGCCGGCGGGCAATTGGATCAGCTGGGTCGAAGCGAGCCGCTATGACCCAGCGGTCGCTTATGTGACGGACGACCGGCACGCCTATGGCGACATGGGAACCTACCTGTACCGTACCGCCGACTACGGGCGCACGTGGCAACGGATCGTGGGGCCCCAGACCCCCGGCGTGCGCGGTTATGCGCACGTGATCAAGGAGGACCGGGTCAATCCCAACATCCTCTTCCTGGGAACGGAGTTCGGGTTGTTCATGAGCCTCAACGGCGGCCAGAGCTGGGCCCAGTTCAAGCCGACGGGCTTCCCGGACGGTGTCGCCGTTCGCGACATCGCGCTTCAGAATCGCGACGACGACCTCGTCCTAGCGACCCATGGCCGCGGGATCTGGGTGGTGGACGACATCAGCCCGGTCCGCGAGTTGAGCTCTCAGGTTCTGGCCAGCAACGTGGCGCTGCTTCCCGGCAAGCCGGTCGAGCAGCGTATCCAGGGAAATGGCGGCTGGGCGGAAGGCGACGCCAGCTATTACGGCGACAATCCCGCGAGCGGCGCCGTCATCACTTATTACCAGAAGGCGCGCCACGTGATCGGGCGGTTGAAGCTCGAAATCCTCGACGCGAACGGCAACCTGATCGACGAAGTGCCGGCTTCCAAGCGGCGCGGCCTCAACCGGGTGAGCTGGTCGATGCGCACGAAGCCGCCGCAAGTGCCGCCAGCCGCGTCCCTCGCGGGCAATTCCGCAATCGGTGAGCGCTATCTTCCGGGATCCTACACCGTCCGCCTCACCAAGGCCGGGCAGGTCGTGAGCGAGCCGCTGACCGTTGCGCTCGACAAGCGCGCGAGCTTCGGCGTCGCCGATCGCCAGGCACAGTTCGCGGCGTCCGAACGGGTCAAGTCGCTGTTCGAGCGGATGAGCAAGGTGGTTGCCCAGATCAACGCCGTGCGCCAGCAAGCCGGCGGACTTGCTTCGGGCGCGACGGCGCCTGCCGACGTCAAGGCAGCGGCGGCACAGCTGTCGGCGAGAGCGGACGATCTCAGGAAAGAGATTGTCGCCACGAAGGAGGGCGGCGCGATCACCGGTGAGGAGCGGCTGCGCGAGCACGCAGACGATGTCTACGGCGCGATCACGTCGGTCGAGGACCGGCCGACAAACTATCAGATGGCGCGGGTCGATGCGCTCGACCGCGAGCTGAAGGACGTCGAGGCGCGGTGGGCGGCGTTTCAAACCGCGGACCTCGCGTCGTTCAACGCAAAACTCAAGGCAGCGAACCTCGCTCCGATAACGGTTGCGGCGGTCGAATTCGATCCTGAGGATTTGCCGCGCGGAGGACGCATTTCTGCCTTGGTGCGAGGGATCGTCGGGCTTCGATATTACGGCGACGCAGGGTCTCTAAAAACCACCGAAGAGAAAGACTGATGGGCCGTTGGCAGGGCCCGAGGACGATGAAGCTGCTACGCTAAAGGTCGCGGGCAACTGTCGGCAGGCGGGCGACGCTGATCTCGCCCACCTTACGACGGCTGGTCCGATTGCCGCGAATGCCGGTGGTGGAGGCCCGAGCCGGAATCGAACCGGCGTGCAAGGATTTGCAGTCCTCTGCGTAACCACTCCGCCATCGGGCCGGGAGAGCGAATCCCGCCTTTGTGGCGAGCCCGCCGCTTGGGTCAAGTGAGAACTCTCCGAACTTTCCCGTACAATCCCCTTGCAGTTGCGAATAGTTCGCATTAGCAAGTCTCCAAACACAACATGTAAAGGGACATCATGAAGCGTTGGATGGTGCTGGGCTTTGGCCTGGCAGGGCTTGCTGCAACCTCGGCCAAGGCGGACGAGCGCTATTTCGCCTACACTTATTCGGCCGAGCCGATGCCCAAGGGCGAGACCGAAGTCGAGCTTTGGGCCACGGATCGACGCGGCAAGGCGGACGGCCATTTCGACGCTCAGGATTACCGGATCGAACTGGAGCACGGTGTCACTGATCGCCTGACCGTCGCCGGTTACGCCAATCTCGCCAGTCATCATATCCGCGGGCTCGAGCCCGACATCGATGACGCTGATCGCGACTTCGCGTTCAGGGGGCTATCGGCCGAATTAAAGTACAATGTGCTGAGCCCATATAAGGACGGCTTCGGCCTGACTCTTTATGCCGAACCGGCTTGGTCGCGGATCCACGGAGGCGGCGAGAAAGGCACGGAATATGAGCTTGAGCTCAAGGCCATCCTCCAGAAGAATTTCCTCGACGACAAGCTGATTTGGGCGACGAACTTCACCTTCGAGCCCGAATGGGAGAAGGAAGTGGAGGTCGACGAAACCACGGGCGAAACCGAGGCGGAATGGGAGAAGGAGTTGAAACTCGAAGTCTCGACCGGTCTTTCCTACCGGGTAGCTCCAGGCTGGTTTGCCGGAATCGAAGGACGCTATTCCAGCGTCTACCCGGACTGGACGAACGGCCTTCACCGCGAAACTTATGCGGTGTTCGCCGGACCGACCGTCCATTATGCCGCGAAGAAATGGTGGGTAACGGCGAGCTTCATGCCTCAACTGTTCGGCAAGCCCAGCCCGAACCGGAGCCTCGCGCTCGACGAGTTCGAAAAGCGCGAGTTCAGGCTCATCCTCGGTTACGAGTTCTGACGACACGATGACGAATACTTGCGCGGCCTGGTTCACCATCCTGCCGGCGGCGGCGATGGCCGCCGCCGCGGCGCCGGTGTCGGCAACCGTCTATCTGACAATTCAGGCCGCGCAGCAGGCGATGTTCCCCGGAGCGCGGTTCGTCGAACACAATCTCGCCTTCACCCCCGATCAGCGCAAAGCGGTCGCTCGCGCCTCCGGGGTCGCGAGCTTCGACAAGGTCCAGCGGGTGTGGGACGTGCGTTCGGGCACCGGCCGGGTGGGCTGGTTCATCGTCGACCGGGTGCTCGGCAAGCATGAGATGATCACCTACGCGGTGGCGCTCAGCCCCGAAGGCGCGATCAAACGTATCGAGATCCTCGAATATCGAGAAGCCTATGGCGGCGAAGTGCGCAATCCGAACTGGCGGCAACAGTTCGTCGGCAAGCGCTTCGGTTCGAAGCTGCAGCTCGGCAAGGACATCAAGAACATTTCGGGTGCCACCCTGTCGAGCCGGCACGTCACCGACGGGATCCGGCGGCTGCTCGTCACCTGGCAACTCCTGCTGAAGAGTGCATAGGCGCTGTCGCCCCCTCCTCGGCACATTCGTCGAGATCGAAGCGGCATCGGAAGCCGCTATCGAAGAGGCCTACGCCGCTATCGCCGAGATCCATCGCCTGATGAGTGCGCATGAGGCCGATAGCGACCTGTCGCGGATAAATTGCTTCGCGCATCTCCGACCCGTCCAGGTCCATCATTGGACCGCGCTGGTCCTCGAACGGGCATTGTTCTGGGCGAAGGAAAGCGAATGCGCCTTCGATCCCGTGCGCGCCGGCAAAGCGGCCTTCGAGAGCGCCTATCTGCCTCGCCACCCGGGACAACCCGAACCCGTCGCCGCGCATTGGAGCTGGCTCGAACTCCAGGGTCGCTCGGTCCGCTTACTGAAGCCCGGATGCATCGACCTCGGCGGAATCGCCAAGGGCTTCGCAGTCGATAAGGCCGTCGAGGTACTCCGCCGTGCCGGAGCAGAACGCGGGACGGTCAATGCGGGCGGCGACATGGCCGCATTCGGCTTCCAACCCTGCCCGGCGCAGGTCCCGGATCCGATCACCGGATCGCCGCGAGTCGAGATTATGCTCGATAATGAAGCGCTAGCGACCAGCGCGATGATCGATTGGGGTTGGGCTCATCTGCCCGGGGCCGACCGGCGTTGGCTGTCCGCCACTGTTCGCGCTCCATCCGCGATGGACGCCGACGCGCTGACAAAGGTTCTCCTCTCGGGCTCTTCGAAAGCGCGACATTGCCTCTCGCTCGCCCGAGCCACCGGCCTGCGATTTGCATCCGACGGGTCGATCGAGGAGGTCGACCGCGACCTGGTCGCCGCATGAAGCGTCCGCCGAGCTTCAGCCTGAGGCTGCCGCGCTGGCACGAATGGCTGGTTTACGTAATCAGCGGCCTGCTCGTCGTAACGGGCATCGTTTGGCTGCTTCTCGATCGCTTCGGCAAGGTCAACGGGGAGTTCGGTCCCGAATCGAGCCCGGCGCTGCCCTGGCTCCTTCTGATTCACGGCGCCGCCGCTTACGGCTTCGCCATTACGGCAGCGATGTTGATCCCGGTGCACATGCGTCTGGGTTGGAACGCAGGGCGCAATCGCCGGAGCGGCTTGTCGCTCGTCGGGATAAGCCTGTTCCTCATCCTCACCGGACTCGCCCTCTATTATTCCACCGCGGAACGCTTCCGCTCGACGTCGAGCCTCGCCCATTGGCTGGTCGGCCTCGCACTGCCGCCGCTCCTGGTTATCCACCTGGTTCGCGGTAAAAAATCGCGTCCACAAGGCCTTGGGACAAAAAGACACACCGGCTGACCTTCGTTCGTATTTCGATCAACGGCGGTTGGCGCGCGAGCCAGCCGTGTTAAGAGCAGCCTTGAACTTTGAGTGTATTATCGGCATAGAACAGCTGTGACGGTGCAAACCCCAATTCCAGATTTTGCCGCGGCGAGGGCAGCTATGGTTGAAAGCCAGCTGCGTCCTCAGGGCGTGACCGACCTCGCGGTGCTCGACGCGATGGCCGCAATCCGGCGCGAGGATTTCCTTCCGGAATTCACGCGGCCGCTTGCTTATGCCGATCGTGCGGTTGCGATCGGCGAAGGCCGGTTCCTGCCGTCGCCCGCGGTGCTCGGGCGCCTTCTCACTGGGATGATGGCCGAGCCGGGTCAGCACGCGTTGGTTGTCGGGGCCGGTACCGGTTATTCGAGTGCAATATTGGCGCAGATGGGCCTCGAGGTCGTCGCGCTCGAAAGCTCGGCCGAGCTCGCGGCCCGCGCTCGGGAATTGGGTATCGAGGCGGTCGAAGGACCGCTCGAGACCGGCTGGAAGAGGCAGGCGCCCTACGACCGGATCCTAATCGATGGCGCCGTCGAATATATTCCCGATGCGATCGTCCATCAGCTGAGCGATGGCGGCCGGCTCGGGACCGCGCTGGTCGATCGCGGCGTCACCCGGCTGACGATCGGCCGCAGGGTCGGCGATGCCTTCGGCTGCT
>JBKPKF010000247.1:0-3113 GCA_046730995.1 Pseudomonadota bacterium | reverse complement strand
GTGCGCACGGCGCTTCCATCGGCGCGCGCGCCGACAATCTCGCGGCTGTGGTGCTCACGTTCGGCATGATCCATCAGCCGCGTGATGCGCAGCGGGAAATCCTGCATCGCGCCCAGAAACATGCGCGCCTCCCCTCAGAGGATACGCATCATGACCGAAAACCGGATGCCCGCAAGACCTTAGAAGGGAAGCTTGAACCCCGGCGGGAGCGGCAAGGTGCTCGTCATCTTCTGCATTTCGGCCGCCGCGGCAGTGTCGGCCTTGCCCTTGGCGTCGTTGAACGCCGCCGCGATCAGATCCTCGAGCATGGCCTTTTCCGAAGCCTGGAGCAGGCTCTCGTCGATATCGACACCGATAATGCGTCCCTTCGCAGTCGCCCTCACCCGGACCATTCCGCCGCCGGCGGCGCCCTCGACCTCGATTTTGTCGAGATTGTCCTGCGCCTTCTGGAGCTCGGCCTGGGCATTCTGAGCCATCTGCAGGATTTCGTTGAGATCTGGCGTCTCGGGCATCTTATTGGCCTCTCGTTCCATCGAAACTTTCGAGCTGGGCGTCCGGGAAGGCGTCCATCACCGCCTGGACATTGGGATCGGCCAGCACATCGGAGCGAACGCGCTCCTCGGCGATTTTCTCCTGATCGAGGAGGCTTGGCTCCCCAGCCTCGTCGGACAGTGACACTTGCCAGTTGGCGGCTGTGACCGATTTCAGCTGGGCCGCAAGCTCGCGGGGCCAGTCGCCGCCAAGCGGACGGGTCGGCTTCAGCACCAGCTCCGGCGGCGCGTAGCGCACTACACCGACCTGGTCGTGCAGCTGCTGGGCGAGGATCTGCTTCCCATGCTCCTGGAGCAGTTTCACCAGCGCTCGAAAATCTCCGGGAATGCGCGCCGACGGACCGGCGGGTTTGCCGCTCGGGGCTGAAGATGGGCCCGTCGCCGACCCTTCTCCGCTGAGCTTCGCCATGAGCGCCGCCGGATCGGGCAGGTCCGCGGCGTGAATCAGCCGAAGCAACGCCATCTCCGCCGCCTCGCGAGGATCGGGAGCAATCGCGACGTCCTGCAGCCCCTTCAGCAGCATCTGCCAAAGCCGATGGATCGAGGCCCATGACAGCTTGCCGGCCATTTCCTGGGCCGTTTCGCGCTCTTCGGCCGAATGGAGTGCGTCAGCATTGGAGCCGGCTTTTGCCCGAGTCGCCGAATGCAGGCTTTCCATCAGCCCGCGCAGCAGCTGCGTTGGATCGATCCCCAGCTCATGCGCTTCATCGAGTTCGGCAAGTGCCGCCGTGGCGTCACCGGCGAGCAGGAGTTGCAGAAGCCTCCTGATTCGCCCGCGGTCTGCGAGCCCGAGCATGTCGCGCACCTGGTCCGCAGTCACCGTCCCCGCTCCATGCGCGATCGCCTGGTCGAGAATGGACAGGCCGTCGCGAGCGGAGCCCTCCGCCGCCTTTGCGATCATTCCGACCGCATCCGGCTCGACGTCGACCCCTTCCGCCTTGGCGACCTCCGCGAAATGAGCGGCGAGCTTTTCGGCCGGGATCCGCCTGAGGTCGAACCGCTGGCAACGGGACAGCACGGTCACCGGCACCTTGTTGACCTCCGTGGTCGCGAACAGGAACTTCACATGCTCAGGAGGTTCCTCAAGAGTCTTCAATAACGCATTGAATGCGCTCTTGGAGAGCATATGCACTTCATCGATGATGTAGATTTTGTAACGGGCGCTGACCGATGCATAGCGCACCGCGTCGATGATCTCTCGAATGTCGTCGATGCCCGTGTGCGAGGCGGCGTCCATTTCGATGACGTCAATGTGCCGGCCCTCGCTGATCGCCCGGCAGGGCTCGCAGACATTACATGGGGTGATCGTCGGCCCACCTTGCCCGTCCGGTCCGACGCAGTTCAGCGCCTTGGCGATCAGGCGCGCGGTCGAGGTCTTTCCAACCCCGCGAACCCCCGTGAGCAGAAAGGCGTGAGCTATGCGCCCGCGCGCAATCGCATTGGCGAGCGTCTGTACCATCGCGTCTTGCCCGATCAGCTCGGCGAAGGTCTGCGGGCGATACTTGCGCGCAAGCACGCGGTACGGCGACCCGCTGGAGGGCGGTGGCGCTGCTTCTGGTAAATCGAGACCCAGGCCGGGCGATTCGGCGTCGTCCATCGCTGATCGTTTAGGGCCTCCCAGCCGTCATTGCGAGGCGCGCAGCGCCGCGGCAATCCATAAAGGTCTGGATTGCTTCGCTACGCTCGCAATGACGGAGAAAACGGGTGGAAGCCGACGACCCGGCACGAAATCGTTGTGGCTGCTTCCTTCCGGATCTGACCAGGTTGGCGACAGCGCCGTCCGCCGACTTCCGTGCGCAAATATGGGTGAAGATGTCAGGTCGTGCAAGTTCAGCCTCTTCATTCGCCATTCACGCGGCTAGGAGGAGGAGCTGCCATCGAAGACGAGGCCGCCGCATGCCCTTGCCAGCATTGATCCTCCCGATTCTCCTCGCTGCCGCAGGCGAGACGCCGATCATGGTCACCGGACGAGATCGGGCGCCCTTCGTCAGTCCCATGGGCGAGCCGTTCCGTGCCCGCTCCGCTGACGACGACATGCTGGCACGCTGGTTCTATCAGGCCGACCGCAACCGGGACGGAATTCTGACGCTGGATGAAATGCAGGCCGATGCCGATCGGTTCTTCGCGACCCTGGACACCAATCGCGACCGCCAGATCGATCCTGAGGAGATGATGGCCTATGAGGCGGAAATCGCTCCCGAAATCCAGGTCAACACTCGGTGGATGCGCTCTCCCGCCAACACGGCTGGAGTGGCGGAAGCTCCAGCGCGACCCAGCGGCGGGCGCAAGCAGCGCGGCGATGAATATGATGGATACTTAATGCACGGCCTTCAGGGTGCCGCGCGCTACGCTCTGCTCAACCTGCCGCAACCTGTAGCGGCGGCCGACGCGGACTTCGACAGAGCGGTGACCGTGGGCGAATTCCGGCAGGCCGCGGCCCAACGATTTGGCCTGCTCGACGGAAAGCGGCAGGGCAAGCTCACGCTGCAGGACCTCGAGGCACTCCTGCCTTCCAGGCCCAAACACGGGCAGCGGCCGAAAGAAAAAGACAATACTCCCGAC
>JBKPKF010000246.1:0-5951 GCA_046730995.1 Pseudomonadota bacterium | reverse complement strand
GTACTTCACCTTCTTCTATATGCAGGTGTTCCTCGAAAAGTCGCTCGGACTTCCCGGGCAGACCAAGGACCTGCTCCTGATCGTGATGACGGTCGTCAGCGCTCCGCTCTACGTCTATTTCGGCTGGCTCAGCGACCGCGTAGGCCGCAAGCCGGTGATGGTCGGCGGAATGGCCCTGGCCTTGGTGCTCTATTTCCCCGCCTCGCACTGGATCGCCGAGGCCGCGAACCCCGCGCTGGTTGCCGCGCAGCGCGCCACTCCAGTCATAGTCGAGACCGACCCCGCGACCTGCTCGGTCCAGTTCGATCCCGTCGGTACCGCCAAGTTCGTCAGTGCTTGCGACATGGCCAAATCGACTCTCGTCACCAAGGGCATTTCATACAGCACGCGAGCGTCGGCCGATCGCCAGACTCGGGTTCTCGTCGGCAACAGCACGGTCCTGATCCAGGGTGGGGAAGCCTTGGCCGGACCTGACTTGAAGGCACTTAAAACCAGGACCGGCGAAGCGATCGGCGCAGCACTGCAGACCGCCGGCTATCCCAAATCCGCTGACCCTGCGCAGGCAAATGTCACGCTCCTGATCCTGATCCTGCTAGCCTTCACAGTCGCCGCGACCGCGCTCTATGGCCCGCAGGCCTCTGCGCTTGTGGAGATGTTCCCCACAAAGGTGCGCTACACGGCGATGAGCCTGCCCTATCATGTCGGGACCGGCTGGGTCGGGGGCTTCCTCCCAGTCACCAGTTTCGCGCTCGTCGCGGTCACGGGCAATATCTACATGGGCCTTTGGTACGCGGTAGTGTTCACCGGAATTTCGCTGGTCGTATCGCTGCTGTTCCTAAAGGAAACCGCGGGCAAGCCGTTAGACGAAATCTAGCTCCTCACGGTGCCCAATGAATGTCGATCGGCTGATCGACCTCAGCGAGCACGCGGCCGATCGGCAGCTTCGAACTCTGCCCGTCCGCGATTGCCTGCTCGAGCAGCTCCCGCTTGGCGTCGCCCGTTATGGTGATGAGGATTGTTCGCGCCGAGAGGATCGCGGAGCGCGTCAGAGTCACGCGGGCGACCGGGGCTTCCGCCGGCAGCGGATCGGGCATCACGCCGACCGCGCGGCGCGCTTTCGGTGCATCCAGCGCATCCTGCAAGTCGGGCCCGGCGAAGATCGACGCAGTATGCCCATCCGCACCCATCCCGAGCCAAACGAGGTCGGGCGGCCATGGAAGATCCTGAAGCCGTGCATCGGCGGAATTTCCAGCCAACTTGTAATCGGCAATGTCGGCGGTGATCGGCACGACACGAGCGCCGGCCGGAAGGAATGCCCTGGCAATGGCACGGACGTTCGACAGCTCGCTGTCCATTGGGACCAGCCGGTCGTCGGTTGGAATGACGGTCACGCGCTTCCACTGCTGTTGCTGGCCGGCGATCTTCGGGAAGATCGCCGGGCCCGTCTTGCCGCCCGGAACCGCGATCAGCGACGCATTGCGCGCGTCGACCGCGCTTTCGACGATGAATCCGATATCGCCGGCGACTGCATCGGCGAGCTCTTCCAGGGAGTCATACTCCCACCATTCCGCTTCGATCATGGGAATTGCGCCTAGTAGGAATCAGCGGCCGATGTCGACCTGCTTGTACCCGAACCAGGCTGAAACCGGCATTCCGCGAGAGTCGAGTGCCGGCCGAAATGTGGCCCGCTGCATCACGAGTGAGCACGTCCACTGATCCGCGAGCGTATCGCCGAACGATCGCATCACGTCGCAGCGGCTTGGGCGACCGTTGGGCTCGATCCTGAGGCGCAGGTAAATTACGCCGCCGCGCGGCCATTGCTCGCGAACGCCCGCCGGATAGTCACGTCCGCTAATACCCCGAACGAGGCTGGCCGGAGTTGCGGCGCCCCCGCCGCCCCCGCCGGTACCCGCTCCGCCCGAGCCGCTGCCGGTGCCAGTCCCAACACCGCCGGCACCGGTTCCCGGCCCCGGCACGTTCGAAGCGCCCTGCGTCAGGGCCGTGCCTTGGCGCGGCGTCTCGCTCGTCGCGATCTTCGGCGGCTGTGGAATGACGATCGGCGGCTTGGGCGCGACGACCGGAGTCGCCTCGCTTTTGATGTTCTTGGGTGCTGACCCGCCCTCCTTTTCCTTCGGTTTCGACGATTGTTGTGCGGCTGGAGGCGGCGGTGGCAGCGGAGGCTTCGGCTGGTCGATATTAAAGAGGCGAAGCACGGTCTCGTCGCTGGGCAGTGGCATCTTTCCCGACAGGTTCAGGAACGCGAACAGCAACGCCGCATGAATCGCTATCACTGCCGCAATTGCGCCGCCCTTGTCGCGAGTATCGAGGTCCGGCCGGTACATATCGCCAACGTAACGCTAGCCCCGACCGGCCGGTTGCTCAAAATACAGGAGCGCCGGCGCGGGGGTTTGCGCCGGCGCTCGCACGAGGGCCGTGTCGAGCCGGTCTAGCGGCTGGTGCTTGGTCTGCGCCCGCCGCCGTGACTGGCCTTCCCGCCCTTGCTCGCAATTTCCCGCTGCTTGGCCGGATCCATCGCCGCGAAACCGCGCTTGGAACCACCGCTCTTGGTCGTCGGCATTTTATTCTCCTTGAAGCAACAGTCGCCCCGTAACGCGCGACCGTAGGCACGGTTCACAATGCTGATCGATGTTAGCGAACAGCTGTTTTCTTCCGCTGTTCAGTTGGAATCTTCGGCTTCTCGCCATTTCGACTGCCGCACGCGGAGCAGGCCGGCGCCGCACCTTTTGCAGCGGCTGCGCCAGATGCCATCCACGAACCGCGCGCGCGAGGCCGACCGGCGGTGTCCGAACATACGGCAAAAAATGAGTGACAATATTGCCCGGTCTTCCCGTGTCCGTCGCTCGAGCAAAATGCGGTTAGTTGCGAGTCATCTGAGACTGCAATATCCAATTGGCATCATTTTAGCCTGAGGCCGATCCAAAGCGTCCGCGGTGTCGCGCGCTCGACCGAACCGTCATTGGCTATCCCGGCCATAACCAGCGCGTTCGTGACGTTCTCGGCGCGCGCAACGGCCAGCAGTCGCTTCGTGAGCGGCCATGATGCATAAGCATCGACCGTCGTCGCGGCCTTCAATCTGCGTAGGTTGAGATCGTCCTCATATTGCCCGCCGACGCGTCGCAGGACGATTTGCGCGCCCTTTCCGTCTCGGTCCCAACCCCCGGCCAATGTTGCTGCGAATTTGGGGGTTTGCGCCGGTCTCAGGCCTTCGAGGAAGCCGGCGGCGCCGCTTGCCTGCATGCGCGCGTGAGTCAGGCTCGCGCCGGCCCGCAAGATCCATGGGTCGCTTGTCCATTCCGCGGATGCTTCGATTCCACGAACCTTCACCGAATCGACATTTTGGCGTTGGCGATAGGTTCCGCCGGCGGCGACAAAACCGACACCCGCAAACAATCCAGGCCCTTGGCCAAGGGTCACGTTAGCGATCGCGTCGTTCAGCCGGTTCACGAATCCTGTCAGGGAAAAGCGCATGTTCCCGCGGGCATAGTCGAGACCTGCCTCCGCGCCCGCGAGGCGCTCGGGCTCCAGTTCGGGATTTGCGGCCGTGGCGTCGAGCCCGGCGCGGAACGGCCGGAACAATTCGTTGAGAGTCGGCATGCGCCAGCCGAGATAGATGGCCGACCGGAGACTGTATCCAGCCCCGATGGCTATTCCCAAGCCGGCGCGAGCGGTCGGCCGCCAACCCGAACGCGAATCATAATGGTCGTCGCGCTGCACAGTGCCCGTCGCGATTGTCTTTTCGAACAGGTGGCCGCCGCTTATCCGCCAGTAATCCAGCCTCGCCCCCGCCGTCATGACAAGGGCACCAACGTCGGCGCTCGCTTCTGCAAAGACGCCACTCGTCCAGCTGTCTCCGCCCGCAAGGCGTCGCCGCGTCGGTTGGCCTGCGACATAGCTGAACAGCTCACGGGACTCACCGTCGGACCGGCGAAAATCCGTGCCGATCCGAAGTTCGATTCCGCGCGGCACTGGCGGCCGCAGTTCCGCGCTTGCTCCCAAGCCGTGAGACGGTACCGAGTCCTGCAGCGAGACGCGCGTCGCGATTGCGCGGCCCGGGCTAACGTTCGCAAAGCTGCTCATAAGGTTGCGCCACTGCCAATAGGCCAGCGCGCTCCAAGCCCAGCTGCCGCGGCCAACCAGTCGCAGCGATGCATCGGCGCCATTCGTTCGGTTCTCGGTAAATTCGGTGCCCCGCGTGCGCCAATCGTGGAAGGCGCTGAGGCTTGCCTGGAGCTCCGCCGAGCCGGCGATGGGTATGAGCCACCGACCGCGTCCGCTCCATTCGCGATAAGACGCGCGTTCGTCCGCCGGTCCACGGGTTCCTTCGGTTATCGGCACGAAGCCGTCGCCGCGTTCGACGCGACCCGAAAAGCTGGCAACGCTCTTGCCCAGGGATAGGCCGGCGCGCACTCGGCCCTCAAAGGATTCGCGGCTGCCCCCATCGATCTCACCGGCAACGGCAGAATCGGCCCGGCTCGCCATTTCTATCGTTCCGGCGAGCGCGCCCGGCCCGTTGGCGACGCTCCCGCCACCCCGCACGACACGGATGTCGTCGAGATCTTCCGGATCGTAAGCGGGCCAATTGACCCAACCACCAAAGGGATCCGATTGCGGAACGCCGTCGAGCACCAGCACCGCGCGGCTCGACGCGTTGCCTCCCAGCGCTCGCAGGGTGACGCCCTGACTGGTCGGATGGCCGCTGCGCGAATCCGAGCGGCGGAAGAGCTGGACCCCCGGCACATCCTTCAGGATCTGGTCGAGCGCATGGCCCGGCGCCTGCTCGATTTGCTTCCGGCTGATGCGCTCTACCTTGTAGGCGCGCTCGGCCCTCGGCTCGGGAAGCGCCCGTCCCGTGACGACAATCGCAGCTTGCGGCGGGTCTGGCGGAAGCGCGGCGGCCACGGCCGCTCAAATGCTCGACGGCGCAACTCGGGTCCAACCCGCCGGATTTGCTTGGTTAGTAGCTATTTAACCATGATCTTTAGCCGCGCCTTTGCCTTGTCCTGCGACAACCGCCGGCATGTTCAATTCCGTCGCCCGGCGCAGCCTCAGCGCATTTGCTTTCGCTGCCGTCGCGGTCTCCTTCCAGGCGCCTGCCGCAGCGCAGTCATTCAGCAAAACCGAGGCGATTCTCGGCGGTCCGAGCGCTCTGCAGCTGCTGATGGCGCAGCAGAGCGGCAAGCCCGTCACCGTCAGCCCGGCTCCTCCTCCGGCGTCGTATTCGGGGCTGGCGGTGGTTTCTGCCGTCCTGCGGGACTCGCCGTCGACGGTTAGCCCCGGCGTGCTCAACGGTCGTCCCGACATTTTCGGATCTGTCGCTCTGCGCGTCGGCCACACTCCGCTCGACGCGCGCTGGCATCAGATCGAACATTCACAAGTCAGCGGAGCCGCGGCACGCTACGCCACCTCGCTCCGCGGCAAGAACTCGGTCGAACGGCTCGAAGCCGTCAACTGGTACGTCAACAAGCGCGTCCATTTCGTCGATGACCAGGTCCGCTGGCGCCGGCCCGACATATGGTCGTCCGCGAGTCAGACACTGAACGCAGGAAAAGGCGACTGCGAGGACTTCGCTATTGCAAAACTCGCGATGGCACGCCGCGCCGGATTTGCCGATCGCGACCTCTATCTCGTGGTGTTGCGCGATCTCGTCCGTCGCGCCGACCATGCCGTCCTCGTGGTTCGCGCGGGCGGGCACATGTACGTGCTCGACAATGGAACGGACGAGTTGCTGGATAGTGAGAGCGTTCGCGACTACCGGCCGATCCTGACCTTTGCGGCCGGCGCAACCTTTACTCATGGGTATCGGGTACATCGCGCTCCGGTGAATATCGCCAGCGCGGAGGAAAAACCTCTGACCCCGGCCGCGGACACGTCTGCTGAAACCGACGATCAGCGCTCGCGCAACGCCTCGCTTCTCGCCTTCAACACCGGCT
>JBKPKF010000245.1:0-5371 GCA_046730995.1 Pseudomonadota bacterium | reverse complement strand
GACGGCTGGTCGATTGCGAAGCCCGTCATCATGTAAAGCGACGTTCCCATCAGAAAGACGCCGATGCCGACCAGCACGCGCGAGTCGAACCTTCCGACCAGCCGCCCGGCGAGCAGCATCGAAATCAGCGTGCCGACACCGCGCGGCGCAGTCAGGAATCCGGACTGCAACACCGAATAGCCGTACAGCGTCTGGAGTAACGGCGGCAGCAGGGCGAGGCCGGCGAGCAGCAGCACTCCGGTCACCGCCATGAACAGCAGGCCGGTCGCAAAATTTCGGTCGGCGAACATCGAGCGGTCGAACAACGGGTGCTTGGCGGTTAC
Source organism: Pseudomonadota bacterium (assembly GCA_046730995.1). Taxonomy (GTDB): domain Bacteria; phylum Pseudomonadota; class Alphaproteobacteria; order Sphingomonadales; family Sphingomonadaceae; genus Sphingomicrobium. Next base: position 5,048 of record JBKPKF010000245.1, on the reverse strand, counting down.
CATCTGGACGACGAACATCCACAAAGCGGCGATGGCGACGCCCAGCTCGATAATCGTTTCCCAGCTCTGGAACCAGTCGTTCTGCTGGCCGCGGTCTAGGAATAGCTGCAGCGCCGCGAGTCCGATCCCGAGAAGCGCGAAGCCGAACAAGTCGATCTTGCGGTCGTGGGTTTCGGTCTTGGGCATGAACCGAAGCATCAGGAAAGCGCAGATAACGCCGACCGGAAGGTTGACCAGGAACACCCAACGCCAATTGTAATTGTCAGTCAGCCAGCCTCCGAGCACCGGACCGAGAATGGGTCCGATCATCACTCCGCCGCCGAACAGGGCCATGGCCTGGCCCTGCTTGTCGCGCGGATTGATGTCGAACAGAGTGGCCTGGGCGAGCGGGACGATGAACGCGCCGCCAACGCCCTGGAAGGCACGGAACAGCACCATCTCCGGAAGTGACGTTGCGGTCGCACAGAGCAGGGAAGCGACCGTGAAAACCACCACCGAGATCAAAAGCAGCCGTTTGCGGCCGACTTTATCCGCCATCCAGCCGCTGATCGGAAGCGCGATCGCCGAGGCGACGATATAGCTCGTCAGCACCCAGTTGATCGTGTCCTGCGTCGCGCTGAGGCTCGCCTGCATGTGCGGCAGCGCGACGTTGGCGATGGTCGTATCGAGCACCTGCAGAAGCACCGCCATCATCACACCGATGGTGACGATGACTCGCTGCCCAGTCGGAAGCACATGGGTCGGACTATTGTCGGGCCTACTCGCCACGGAGGTTAGTTCTTCGCCTTGTCGAAATAGACGGTGGCGACGACGGAGAGGCCAGCGATCATCGGCTTATTGGGATTACCGTCGAACACGATCCGAACCGGGACGCGCTGGGTCACCTTCACCCAATTGCCGTTGGCGTTCTGCGCCGGAAGGAGCGAGAATTCGCTTCCGGTGCCGGCCCCGATGCTCTGGATGTGGGCCTCGAACTTCTGGCCCGGATAAGCGTCGACCTTGATCGTCGCGCGCTCGCCCGGGATCATTCGCCCGACGTCCTTTTCCTTGAAATTGGCCTCGACCCACGCGCTCATGCTGTGGACGAGCGACATCATTCCGATCCCGGTGACGGCCATTTGGCCGACCTGGAGATTGTCGGCATTTTCGATAATGCCATCCATCGGAGCGCGGACGTCGGTCCGCGACAGGTCGAGCCGCGCCTTGTCGACGGCGGCTTGCGCCTGGGCGACTTGCGGCTGTTCGCCGGGCGCCACAGCGGCGCTCGCGTTGGCCGCCCGTGCACGGGCATCGGAGAGATCCGTTTCCGCCGTGCGCACCTCGTTGAGCGCGTCTTCATAGTCCGCGCGGGTCGTGAACCCTTTTCTGAGCAGGGCCGACTGACGCCCGAGGGCATTTCGTTTGATCTGCAAATTGGCCAGCGCGCCGGTGATATCGCCGCTGGTCCCGGCCGCGGTCGTCTGCAGCACGTGCGTCTGCAGCCGCGCCGTGGCGAGCTGGGCCTCAGCTTGTTCGAGCGCCACCCGGTACGGCTGCGGGTCGATCCGGAACAATAGCTGCCCGCGCTTCACCCGCGCGCCGTCGCGCACGAACACCTGGACGATCTGGCCGTTCACCTGCGGGCTCACTGAAACGATGTCCTGCTTCACCTGCGCGTCGTCGGTCGACACGCTCGACCCGCTCATCAGCCAATAATAGCCGCCGCCGAGCAGGAGCAGCGCCGGAACGATGAACAAGAGGATGGGCCGCAAGTAGCGCTTGAGGTCGCGCCCCGGGACCTTTTCGAGGTCAGGCGACTCGGCCTTCGTGCCGGTCAGCTTCTCGGTGGTCATTCTGTTCATTCGTTCGACGCCCTTTTGATTGCGCCGGCACGTCCGGCGTTTTCACGAACCCGCGTGAGGACTCGACGGGTGATTTCGATTTCGGCTTGGTCGATCTCTGCAAACGCCTGCTCGACGAGCCTGGCGCCGACCCCCTGGAGCTTCTCGATGAGCGGCTGAGCATTTGCGGTGACGTGAAGCCGCCAGGCCCTGCGGTCCTCGGGATCCCGAACCCGCTCGACGAGGCCGCCCTCCTCCAGCCTGTCGACGATCCGGCAGAGCGTTATCGGCTCCAGATCGAGCATGTCGGCGAGCTCGACCTGGCGTAGCCCGGGCGTGCGCGTGAGCTTGAACAATACCTTCCACTGCGCGCGCGTGACGCCCAGTCCAACGGCCAGGCGGTCGAACGCCTTGCGCAGCGCGTGCGCCGTTTCTCCAATTTCGAACGGAAGTGTTTCCATGCGCGGCGACATAGTAAGTGTGCTTATATTAAGCAACCCTCGAGGAGCTCAGCCGTTCCTTCATGAACGCAATTTCATGTCGCGTTGACGGGCTCCGTGACCGAACCTAACTGGGGATTCGGCGCCGGCGGGTATGATGTAATGGTAGCCTGTCAGCTTCCCAAGCTGAACGCACGGGTTCGATTCCCGTTACCCGCTCCACGCACAGGCTGTCCGGGGGACAGCCGAGCATGGAGCGCCCGCCACGAAGCGGCGGGGCGACAAACTGGAGCGCACGCCGATGAGTGAAGTGGCGACAGCGAACTGCCGGGCTCTGCAGACACCAGACGCTTAGTTTCTCGATAGCGGCGTCGATCCGGATTTTGCGAAGTGGCCGGCTTCACATCCGGAGATCAGAATGTCGCTGCTTTTGCTCGCTGCCGTCGCCGCCGCCGTCGGAGCCGCTCCACCATCAAGCGACCATGACATAGTCGCGGAGCTCGACCGAACCTATCAGGCGGCCGTCAAACGCAATGACGCGGCGACGATGGCCCGCATCCTCCATCCGCAATTCCAGCTTGTGGTCGGGACCGGCCGGCGGATCAGCCGCGAGGATCTGCTCGCCGAAGCGCGCAAAGGAACGATCACCTACGAGCTTCAGGATGAAGAGGACGGCAGCCAATCGGTCCTCGTCGCCGGCGATACCGCCGTCGTCACCGCAAAGCTGTTCATCAAAGGCACTGCGGACGGCGTAAAGATCGATCGCACCTTATGGTTCAGCGACACCTATGTTCGAACGCCATCCGGCTGGCTCTATCTCTTCGGCCAGGCATCGCTGCCGCTGCCGGCTCAGCAATAGGCGCCTGCGCGGTACGCCGACGGAGTGAGTCCGAACGCCGAGCGGAAAGAGGCCGTGAAATGGCTGTGGCTCGAAAAACCGAGGTCGAGCGCGAGATCGGTGATGTCGTCGCGCTGCGGCAATTCGGCCAGCGCCCGGCCGAGCCGCAATTGCGTCTGATATCGGTACAGCGGGACGCCTTCGGAGCGTTTGAAAGCTTGGGTCAAATGGATCGACGAAACCCCCAACTCGGTCGCGATGTGCATTAACGTCAGCCGAGGCTCCTCACTTTCATGAAGCATGGCCTTGGCCTTCCGAACGCAATCCGGATCGTGAATCGAAACCCGGCGCGCATCGCCCAGGCTCGCGACGAGAATCGCGAGACTCAATTCCTCGCCGGCGAGCGGGTCCGGCGTTCGCCGCAGTCGCTGGGCGAGCATTTGCACTCCTAAGGGGCAGCCCCGCACTCGATCGGAAAACGCGGAATCCGTCGCGGACGACAGCTCATCGAGCACGCTTTCCGCAGGCGCGATCAGGACGCTTCGATGGCCGACGCCCGGAACGACGTGATGATCGGTGAAATCCTGATCCGCCTCGGCGAAGAGCAATCTCGTCGGGTCGACCCAACTGACGGATCGACCGACCTGGAACTCGAATGCGCCCGCACAGGTAATCGCGACCTGACGCACGGTCGTAACACCGCTTGGCGGCAGTTCGTGGCGCGCGACAACTTCCTCGGTAAGCACGATCTCGCTCGCCACCAGCACATTCCGCGCGTTTTGGGGCGGCCTGTCCTGTACAAATTCCATTGCCGGCTTTTAGCCGATTACGAGCGCGTTATGAAATCCGGCGCGGATCAGATCCCGCCTTCGACGGGCTCGTATCCAGCATCGCGAAGGCGATTCGCCAGGTCGTCGCCGGTCGTTCGAGCAAGATCGCCGTCATCTGAACGGATCACGAAATTGGCGCCATACTTCCCGTCCTTGAAGAAGGGGTAGCTGCCGATGGCGACTCCAGGATGCGCGGCTTCCGTTTCGCGAAGCAGGTCGGCAACGTCGCTTTCGGGCGCGCGAGCGCCGACGGTCACCGACACGATCGGCCTCCCGCCCTCAAGCTTGCCGGTCAACGCCTCGAGCATGCTGGCTGCGATGTGCGGCACCCCCGCGAGAATGTAGACATTCCCCATTTTCACGCCCGGCGCGCCGGAGCTGGGGTTCAGCAGCAGTTCCGCGCCCTCCGGCGTTCGAGCCATACGCAGCCGTGCTTCGGTCAGGCCGCCGGGCCGGCCGCGGTAATAATCTTCGAGGATCCGGCGAGCCTCGGGATGGACGATCACCGGCACTCCGAACGCAGCCGCGATCGCGTCGACGGTGATGTCGTCGTGGGTCGGGCCGATCCCGCCGGTGGTGAAGAGGTAATCGTGTTGGGAGCGCAGCTTATTGATGGTTTTGCCGATGCGATCGAGGTCGTCCGGAATGATGCGCACCTCGGCCAGGCGGATGCCATGGTCGTTCAGCCAGGTCGCCACCTGCCCGACGTTTCGATCCTGGGTCCGGCCAGAGAGGATCTCGTCGCCGATCACGACAAGGGCGGCGGTCCAGGTCCGATCCTCTTCCATTCAAACTCCGTTCGTCACGGGCTCGGCTTCACGGGATGTCGCCTGCACATCCGTTCGTCCCGAGCTTGTCGAGGGACTGCCCTTACTTTGCGACCGGAAAGAAAAGAACAGCCCTTCGACAAGCTCAGGGCGAACGGATGTCCGGGGGACATCCGTGAGAACGAGCTCAGGGTGAACGGTTGGGTTTGGTGGGCTGTGCGCTTATATCGGCGCCATGACTCAATACATTACGGTCACGGCGGACGACCGCGTCGAAGCCAAGAACGGCATTATCAAGCTCCACGGGGCCGAAGGCCTGGAGGGCATGCGGAAAGCTGGGCGCCTGGCAGCCG
>JBKPKF010000244.1:0-9370 GCA_046730995.1 Pseudomonadota bacterium | reverse complement strand
CGCCGTGCGGCCGCCGCGCAGCTTGTCGATCGCTGAGTTCAGCGCCTGGGCAGTCAAACCCGCCTTCGCCAGCGCCCCCCCGACATCGGTGTTCTTGGCGAGCGCCATCGCCAGCAGGATGCGCTCGACGGTTACATAACTGTCGCCGGCTTTCTTCGCGATTTGCTCGGCCTGGTCGAGGATTCGGATGGCGTCGCCGTCGATACCCGGGGCTTGCGTTGCGCCGCTGCCTGTCACCGCAGGGATCTTCGAAACCAGCATATCCGCCTCGCGCTGCGCCGCTTTGGCGTCTCCGCCGGAGGCGCTGATCAGCCCGGCGGCCATCCCCTGCTCGTCGTCGAGCAACGCCTTCAGCAGGTGCGCCGGCGCGATCCTTTGGTGATGCTCGCGAACCGCGATCGTCTGCGCTGCCTGCAGGAAGCCGCGGGCACGATCGGTGAGCTTTTCGAAGTCCATTCAGTCAGCCCTCTTCGTTGCGGGGCATATGGCGTTGCATCAAGGCAACACAAGGCCCGCGACTCAGTGCGGCTGGCCCCGTTCGGGCGTCTTTACTGCAGTCGTGGGGGGTTGCGCAGCGGTGGTTGGTGGGCGTGTCGTGGTTGAGGGCGTGGTTGTCGGCGCCGGAACGGCAGGAGGCGCGCCCTGCGGCGGCAGCGGCTGCCCAACGGTCGCGATATCCTCGGGATGAATTAATGGCGGGCATTCCGCCGCGACGGCAGGATCCATATTCCATCGGCGATATTTCGTGCTGTCCACATGGAAGCGGAGGTAAGCATAGAAGCCCAGCCCCGCATTGTATGGAGCTCCATGTTCCGAATGGGTCGCGCACAAGGCCCGCATCAGGGTGACGCGGTCGATCGGACGAAGCGGCACCATGTCGATCGCGGAGTCCAGCTTGTGCGCGCTTTCCGGCGCTCCGCCGGCGCACTGGTTGAGCGCCGGATTGCGGTAGACCGAAACCGCCTCGACCGGCCCGACCGCGGGAATGACATAGTCGTGAACGTACCGCAGCGTCTGGACCATGTTCGACCATTCGTCGGGCGGTGGAACCTCGAAGGGCTGCCCGCCGCACTCCTGCCACGAGGTCGCGGTTCGAAGCAGCTGCCACGTCGGGAAAATTCCGGCGACCTGGTTGGTGGCGAGAAAATCGTTGAACGACTTGACCTGTGCCGCGCGCCAGGGCGCCGCGAGGTACCATGAGCGGTATCCCGGCTCGTCCTGCCCGGCGCTGATGTAGGCGGCCGCCGGGTTCCAAAGGTTAGGCATGACCATCGGAGCGACCGACACCCCTGGTCGCGCTAGTGGCGATGTTGGAACCGGTTGGACGGCGGCCTGCGCGGCAATCAGGGCCAGGAGCAAGGGCATGGCTCACCATACTCCCCTGCCGAAGCTTGAAAAGCGATGAACGCCGGCCCACGTCGCACGAATGAATCAGCCTATCGAAGTCGACCTTCCCCACCGCCTCGGGCGCGACGAGGCGCGGCGCCGAATCGCGAACAACATCCACAAGCTGCAGGAGCAGATTCCAGGCGGCGCCCACGTCGAATCCGGTTGGTCCGGCGACCAGCTGAACCTTCGGGTCCAAGCGCTCGGCGAAGCCATCCAGGCGGTGATCGACGTCGAGGAATCCAAGGTCCATGTGAAGATGCTTCTTCCCGGCATGCTCGGAATGTTCGCGGGGGCTATCCAGGTCGCGCTTCAAAAGAAGGGCGGGGCATTGCTGGAAGATCATCGCGACTAGTTGCGACTCTGGATTGCTTCGCGCAGTTTATCCAGAGCGACGCCGCAGGCGGCGTCGAAGGGCTCGCATGACGGCTGAGCGGGAGAGAACATGCACCATTTCGCCATCGTGGGCTCCGGTCCGGCGGGTTTCTACACCGCGGAGGCGCTGGAGAAGGCTTATGGCGAGGCGGCGCGCATCGACATTCTCGACCGTTACGCCGTCCCCTACGGCTTGATCCGCTTCGGGGTCGCTCCGGACCACCAATCGTTGAAGGCGGTGAGCAAGCGGTACGACAAGGTCGCCGAAAGCGCCGGGGTCGACTTCATCGGCAACGTCCATGTCGGCCGCGACGTTTCGATTGCCGAATTGCTCGATCTCTACGACTCCGTGATCCTCGCTGTGGGCTCGCCGCACAGCCGCAAGCTCGGAATAACTGGAGAGGATCTTCCAGGGGTCGTCGGCTCGGCGGATTTCGTCGGCTGGTACAACGGGCACCCGGACTTTGTGGACCTGGCCCCGCCGCTTGGCGGCACGCATGCCGTGGTGATCGGCAACGGCAATGTCGCGCTCGACTGCGCACGCATCCTGTCGAAGACCAGGGCGGAGTTCGAAGGGTCGGATATCGTCGGCCATGCGCTAAGCGCGCTCGATCGGTCGGCAATCCGAACGATCACGATTCTCGGCCGGCGCGGCCCGCACCAGATCGCCATGACTCCCAAGGAATTGGGCGAGCTCGGCCATCTCGAAGCCGCGTCCCCCATCGTCGACATCGCCGACTTCCCGCCGGTCGAGGCCGACGAGGCGCTCGAGCCCGGCCAGCGCAAGTCGATCAATATTCTGCGCGAATTCGCGGCGACCAAAGCCGACCCGGCCAAGCCCAAGCGAATGGTCTTCGACTTTTTCGCCAAGCCCCTTCGGATCGAAGGCGACGGCAAGGCCGAAAAGATCGTGGTTGAACGCACCGAGCTCGACGAGAAGGGCGCGGCCCGAGGCACGGGCGAGACTTACGAGGTCCCGGCCTCGCTCGTGATCAGCGCGATCGGCTACACCAGCGCGCCGCTCGACGGTGTCCCTTATGACGAGCGCGGGGGCAAGTTCCTGAACGACGGCGGGCGGATCGGCGATCGGCTTTACGCGGTCGGCTGGGCCCGGCGCGGGCCGACGGGCACCATCGGGACCAATCGCCCCGACGGCTATGAAGTTGCGGAGCTGGTCGTCGCGGCGATGCCTCCGGGAAGCGTCTCGGACCGGCCCGGCGCCGAAGGCTTGAAACGCCTTCTCGAAGACCGCGGCGTAATGCCGACCGACTATGACGACTGGCGCAAAATCGAGGAGACGGAGGTCGCCAACGCCCGACCGGGATCCCCGCGCGAGAAATTCGTCAGGCCCGAGGAGTGGCTTCGGACGCTCGGGCGCTAGCCGGAGGGTCACCCCGGCCTTGAGGCGGGTTCTGCTCGTCCTTTCGAACGGCCGAAGAAAAGGCGGATCCCGGATCAGGTCCGGGATGACGAAATGAAGCCTTGCCGCAATGCCAACCCGCCTCTATCTAGCCGCGGCCTTGGCTCCCGTCCGCGATCCTGTCGCGACTTATGCGGGTTCCGGTCGGGGAGTAGCTCAGCCTGGTAGAGCACTGTCTTCGGGAGGCAGGGGCCGGAGGTTCGAATCCTCTCTCCCCGACCAATTCGCCTGATTGGCGTTAGTGCCCAGTATTTTAACCTTAATCTCCTAATCCTCACCGCCATGGCCGGAGCCGCCAAACGCCTGCTCGTTCGCAGCGCGATCCCGTTGGGCTGCGCGCTTGCCGCGCTATGGCCGAGCCCGGCGCAAGCGGATTCGGGTCTCGACCTCTTTTCTCCTGATACGTTCGAACTCAGCGGTGATCTTCGCCTCGTCGGGGTGGATGGCGAGCGAAGCTGGATCGACGGCGGCTTCGGCAAGCTGCGCTCGGGAAGCGACGGCCATTTTCGGGTTCGGCCGCAGCTCGGCAATGTGAGCTTTGTCTGGAAACCGCAGTTCAGTTGGTCGCTGGGTGCCACCATCGTCGGCGCGCTGCAGGGCGGCGACCGCACCGAAGCCGGTCTCAGCCAGGCTTATCTGACCTTCAAGCCGATGCGCGGCGAAAAACTGGCTTTGTCGGCGCGCGCCGGGCTCATGTTCCCACCCGTCAGTCTTGAGCACGAAGGCGGCGACTGGCGGGTCAAGGACAGCATAACGCCATCGGCGATCAACAGCTGGATGGGCGAAGAAGTCCGCCCCGTTGCCGCCGAGGGAACGCTCGCTGCGACAATTGGACAGCACCGGGTTCGCGCAACCGCGGCAGCGATGGCCGCGAACGATACGGCCGGCACGTTGCTGACCTTTCGCGGCTGGGCGCTGCATGACCGGGTCACCCTCGCCTTCAAGCGCCAGCCCTTGCCTCCGCTCGATGAGGTGGTTGCCGGCTACCAGGCGCAGTTCACCCACCCGCTGCTCGACGTTCGCCACGGCTTCGCGGACCGGCCGGGTTATTATGCGAAGCTCGAATGGCAACCGCCGATCCCGATTCGCTTCGAACTGTTTCGCTACGACAACCGGGCGGACCCGGAAGCGGTGAATCAGGACTTGGAATGGGGTTGGCGAACCGCATTCAACCACATCGGCGTCGTCGCCAGGCTGGGCGGCGAAACCACGCTCAAGGCACAGGCGATGGACGGACGTACGCGCATGGGCTTTGTCGAAGCGGTGGGCAGGCGATGGGTCGATAACCGCTTCCGGTCGGCCTTCGTGCTCATGACCAGGCGGATCGGCCCGTTCGGCCTGGCGACTCGGGTCGAGGCCTTCCAGACCCGTAATCACGGCAGCGACATCCGCGACGAATATAATGACACGGGCTGGGCGGCGATGCTCGCAGGCACGCGCGACTTTGGGCGATTCACCGGCCTGGTCGAACTGCTCCACGTCTCGAGCAGGCGCGAGGATCGCGCCAATCTTGGTTTCGACCCGCGGCAACATCAGACCCAGTTACAGGCGGAAGTTCGAACGCGCTGGTAACCATTATCGCTAGGTGAGCCGTTACTCGAATGGGATTAACCTTTTCAGATGGTGCGTGAATTCCTTATCGCGGCGGCGGCCCTGTGGCTCGCCGCTCCGCTCCCCGCAGCTCCCTTCGCGGTGCGTGTTATCGATTCATCGGGACGACCGGTGAAAGACGCCGTCGTGACCCTTTTTCCTTCAGGGGCAGCGCGGGCGCCCCGGCCCGCCGGGCGGTACGTCGTTTCGCAGCAAAACCTACAATTTCACCCGTTCTTGTCCATCGTCCCGGTTGGAGCGGACGTGTCCTTTCCAAACCTCGACCCAACCAAGCACCATGTTTACTCGTTCTCGGCCGCGAAGCGCTTCGAACTGAAGCTGTTCGCCAGGGACCAGTCCCGAACGGTTCATTTCGACAAGCCCGGCGTCGTGGCGCTTGGCTGCAACATCCACGACCAGATGAGCGCCTTCATCGTCATTACGGACAGCGCCTGGACGGCCCGGACGAACGCTCGAGGGCTGGCCTCGTTCGCCGACGCTCCCAATGCCGCGACCCGAGTCACGGTGTTTCATCCTTTCCTCCGCGCTCCCGGCAGCGTCATGCAGCAATCGCTTGCCGCCAACCAGCGCAATGCCAGTTTCGCGGTCCGGCTCCGGGCTCCGCCGCCGATGCAAATGACGGATTATTGAGCTGATGCGGTCCTTCCGCTCCCTAAGCACCCGGCTCACCGTACAATTCGCTTTGCTGTTCGCAGCGGCGATGCTTGTGGTTTCGGCCGCGCTTTCGACGTTCATTGCCGGATCGGCCTCGCGCGAGGTCGAACGCCAGCTCGTCTCGAGCGGCGCCGTTTACGACCGGCTATGGCAGCAGCGTTCGCACGAATTGCAGAATGCGGCACAGCTGCTGGCGCGCGATTTCGGTTTCCGGTCGGCGGTTGCGACCGGGGACTCGGCGACAATGCAATCCGCTCTCGGCAATGCCGCCGACCGTCTGAAAGTTCGTACCGCCTTCATCGTCAGCGCCGACGGCAAAGTCCACGGAATCGACAACGCAATCAGCTCCCGGGAGGCCGGGAGCTTGTGGGAACCGCTCGACGAGGGGCGCCTCACCGGCGTCGTCGTTCTCGCCGGACGGCCGCGCCAGCTCGTCTCCGCGCCGGTCATGGCTCCGACCCTGATCGGGTGGGTCGTGTTCGCGTCGGATCTGGACCGGCGGGAAATGCGCTCACTCGAGCAGCTTTCCGCGATCCCGCTCCATGCCGCGGTGCTCGTCGACAGTGGCGGCAGTTGGTCGGAAGCGCGTGGGAGCATGCCGGCCCTGGCCGCTCGATCGGCGGAGCTCGCCCGCGATCATCTCGGCGGCCGGGCGGCATTCCAAATGCGCGTGGGTGCCGACGATTCCATCGCGCTGGCCAAACCGCTGCCGACCTTCTCAGGCCGCGATCACGCGATCCTCCTGCTCGCTTATCCGAAGGCGCAGGCGCTCGCCGACGCCCGCAAGCTGCAGTTCGCGCTTGCCGCCATGACGTTGCTTGGATTGCTGATGGTCGCATTCGCGACGTGGCGCGCGGCCGGCCGAATCACGCAGCCTCTCGCGCGGCTCGACGAAGCTGCCGGGCGATTGGCTTCAGGCGAGCACGTCCAGGTACGCGTGCGTGGTGCCGACGAGCTTGCCCGCCTTGCGACCAGCTTCAATGAGATGGTCGGAAAGATCGCGGAACGCGAGCAAAGGATCACCCAGCTCGCGTTCAACGACGTGCTCACCGGCCTTCCCAATCGCACGATGTTTCACCAGCAGCTCGAACATCACCTCCGCGCGGCCGATGTGAACGGCGGACTGTTCGCCTTGCATTGCCTCGACCTCGACCAGTTCAAGTCGATCAATGATACGCTCGGACACCCGGCCGGAGATGCCCTCCTGGTCGCGGCGGGCAAGCGGCTGGTCGAGGCTGCACAAGGGCATTTCGTGGCGCGCCTCGGCGGAGACGAGTTCGTTGTGGTTCAGACGGTCCACGGCGATCGGGATTCGATCGACCGGCTTGCTCGAAACATCCTCGACTCGATCGCCCGTCCGCTGACCATCGACGGCAATGAATTGATCCCGTCGACCAGTATCGGCGTGGCGATCGCGCCGCAGGACGGCGCCGACAGCGAGACCCTTCTTCGCAACGCCGATCTCGCGCTCTACCGCGCCAAGGAGGCGGGCCGCGGTACCTTTGCGTTCTTCGAGGAAAGCCTGAACGCGCAGGCGCAGGAGCGGCGTCAGATCGAGACCGACCTTCGCCTCGCCCTGGAACGCGGCGAGTTCGAGCTTCATTACCAGCCGCTGTTCGATCTCGAGCAGAACCGAGTTTGTTCGTTTGAGGCCTTGATCCGCTGGAATCATCCACAGCGGGGCCTTATTCCGCCAGCCGAATTCATTCCGGTTGCGGAGGATACCGGCCTCATCGTCCCGATCGGTGCGTGGGTGATCGGCGAAGCCTGCGCGCAGGCTTCGCGCTGGCCCGGACAAATCCGCGTCGCGGTCAATGTCTCGCCCGTCCAATTCCATCGCGGAATGCTTCAAGACACGATCATACAGTCGCTTGGGAAGACCGGGCTCGATCCGGTCCGACTGGAAGTCGAAATTACTGAATCGATCTTCCTTGAAGGCAGCGAGGCGACTCTTCGCCTGCTCCATTCCCTGCGCTCGCTCGGAGTGCGAGTCGCTCTCGACGATTTCGGGACGGGTTATTCATCGCTTAGCTATTTGCAGAGCTTCCCGTTCGACAAGTTGAAGATCGACCGAAGCTTCATCCAGAACCTCCTCACGCGGCAGGGCGCCACGGCGATCGTTCGTGCGATCACCGAACTCGCCCACGCGCTTAATATCGAAACGACCGCCGAAGGCGTCGAGGAGACCGCCCAGCTGATGGAGCTTCGCGCCCACGGCTGCTCGTCGGTCCAGGGCTTCTTGTTCGCTGAGCCGATGACCGTCGCGGAACTCGAAGAGCTCTTCAGGAGCGACGGCCTGGCATTTCAAAACGTCGCCTGATTGCCGCGCTGTTCCAGAATCCCCTCGCCAATCTGATCGATGGTGAGGCACCCGGTCAGCGCCATCGCGACCCGCATTTCGGCGTCGATCAGCTTCAGGACGTGGGCGACCCCCGCTTCCCCTTGCGCGGCGAGCGCATAGGCCCAGGCCCGGCCCATCATCACGAAGTCGGCGCCGAGCGCGAGCATCCGCACCACGTCGAGGCCAGACCGGACTCCGCCGTCGACGAGGACTTTCATGCGCCCGGAAACGGCATCCGCTATTCGAGGCAGCGCGCGAGCCGTCGACAACGCGCCGTCGAGCTGCCGCCCGCCGTGGTTCGAAACCACGATCCCGTCGGCACCGCTCTCGGCCGCCGCTCGTGCGTCGTCGGGATCGAGAATGCCTTTGATGATGAGCGGGCCTCTCCACTGCTCGCGAACCCACTCTACATCTGTCCACGTCACGCTCGAATCGAAGTTGCTTGCGACCCAACCCATCAGGTCGCTGAGCGCCGCTCCCGACCCGAGCAGCGGTTCGAGGTTGCCAATCGTCATCGGCCGGCCGCGGACCGCGACGTCCCAGGTCCAGTCGGGGCGCTTCAGGACCTGCCACGCTCGGGCGGCGGGTCCGCGCATCGAACCCGAGAGGCCGGCACGGTAGTCCCGATAGCGCGTGCCCGGGACGGCGAGATCGACGGTCAGAAGCAAGGCTCCGCAGCCTGCCTCTTTCGCGCTGGCGATCATGTCGCTGACGAAAGCGCGGTCCTTGACGATATACAGCTGGAACCAGAGCGGCGCGGCCTTCGCCACCTCCGCGATCGAACATGCACTGAGCGTCGACAGCGAGAAGGGCACCCCCACGGCCGCTGCGGCTCTCGCGGCCTGGACCTCGCCGCGTCGCGCGTAGAGTCCCGACAGGCCGACCGGCGCCAGGCCCACGGGCATCGCCCAGCGCTTGCCGAACAACTCGGTCGAAAGATCGATCGCGGAAACGTCGCGCAGCACGCGCTGTCTCAGGGCGACGCTTCGCAAATCCTCGACGTTCCGCCTCAGCGTCACTTCGTCGTAGGAACCGCCGTCGAGATATTCGAACAGGAAATGCGGCAGCCGCGCCTTGGCGAGCGCGCGATAGTCGCTGATGCTGGCTGCGTGCCTTGCCAAGTCAGGTCGCGAAGCTCGGATCGAGCCGATAGGCTTTGCGCTTCAGCGCCGGCCAGGCGAGGAAATTCGCGGCGACGTTCAGGCCGGCGGCACCCTGCTCGGCGGTGATTTCCGGTGAGCCCTGCGGCGGATTGTTGACCTGGTCGCCGGCCGACAAGGCCATGATCTGCGCCTGGCATGCCCGCTCGAGGAAATAGAGCTTCACGAAGCACTCGCCGACATTCTTGCCGATGGCCAGCGTACCGTGGTTGCGAAGCAGCATCGCGCTCTTGTCGCCGAGATCGGCGACCAGCCGTTCGCGCTCGGAAAGGTCGACCGCGATCCCCTCATAATCGTGGAAGGCGAGATCTCCTCGGACGACCATCGCGGTCTGCGTCAGCGGCAAAAGCCCTTCGGCATGCGCCGATACCGCCTGTCCCGCGGGCGTGTGGAGGTGCATCACGGCCTGCGCATCCTCGCGCG
>JBKPKF010000243.1:0-8258 GCA_046730995.1 Pseudomonadota bacterium | reverse complement strand
CAACACGATCCTAATTATGACGACCAATGCCGGTGCGTCCGACATGGCGCGCGAAGGCATCGGTTTTGGGGCGTCGAGCCGCGAAGATGCCCAGGAGGACGCGGTCAAGAAGATGTTCACGCCCGAGTTCCGCAACCGCCTGGATGCGATCGTGCCCTTCTCCTACCTGCCGCCGGCGGTGGTCGCGCGTGTGGTCGACAAGTTCATCCTGCAGCTCGAGCTGCAGCTCGCCGACCGCAACGTCCACATCGACCTCGACGACGAGGCTCGGGCGTGGCTGGTCGAGCGCGGTTACGACAAGCTGTACGGCGCCCGCCCGATGGCCCGGCTGGTGCAGGAGAAGATCAAGCAGCCGCTCGCCGAGGAGCTGCTGTTCGGCAAGCTGGTCAATGGCGGAGAGGTTAAGGTCCGGATCAAGGACAACGCCCCGGCGTTCGAAATCACGCCCGCGCCACCCAAGCCGGCCAAGGGGAAGAACGGCAAAGCAAAAGCCGACAAGCTCCCGGTCAAGGCCAGGAAGAAGGCCAGCGGCGAAGCCCCGGCGGCGGAATAGCTTCGCCGGTCATCAGCGAGCACTGCGGCCTAAAGCGGCGACCCTCCAACCTCGCCCGTAGAATCTGATAGCGAGGAGGCAAGTGATTGGCCGAGACTGCGCCGCCCAACGTTAGCGCATGATGGACCGTTCCAGGCGTAATCTGCTGATCGGCGGCGCGACCGTCGGAGCTCTCACGCTTGCGGGGGTCCTTCCTGCGATGTGCGCGAGGCAGCAACGCAGGAGGAAATCCGGGATGGCCGAAAACCGCCCTCCCAAGCGGCCGCCGGGCCGGCCCAAGCCTTTGCTGGATGAAGATATCGCGCCGGTGCTCGCGCGCCTCGACGCCTGGTATTCCGCACATCTCACCGACGAATATCAATTCAATCCGCCCGCTTCGGAGGCGGCGCTCGATGCTTTCGAGCGCCTGATCGGCCTTAAGCTGCCCGGATCGTATCGCCAGCTCTACCGATGGCATGATGGTGACGATGCCGAAAAGGACGATCGTTGGGGCCATCTCTATGGCCTTCCGCTGCTGTCGCTTCACGAAGCGGAGGGTCAGTGGCACGCTTGGAATGGCGTGCTCGCCGATCCTTTCAATGGCAATCGGTATGAAATTCCGGGAGCGTCTTGGCCCATAGGAGCGGTCGACCCTGCCTATATCAATCCGCGCTGGATCCCGCTGACCCATGATGGGTCCGGCAACCATATCGGCCTGGATTTCGACCCCTGGGCTCGTGGGCGGATTGGCCAGGTGATCCTCTACGGTCGGAATGAGGAGGTGAAGGTCGTGCTTGCGGAGTCTCTTGGTAAGTTTTTCGAATGGATCGCCGGCTTGCTCGAGAGCGGTAATTTCAGGCTGGACGACAACGGCGTGCAGCGCCTGCGACTGTTTCGCTTGAAGGCGCCGCCATCAGGAGGTTTCGCTACCGGTGCTCGCATTCTTCTCGGCGCACCTGACCCCTTCTTATCTCAGGGAAGGTTCACCTACTCGCTCGCCGCCCGAGCTGCGAAGGGCGAACACTTGGGAGGGTAGGGTTAGCCCCCCGGTGCGGCGGCAGCTCACTCCGCCGGAACCGGCGGCACCTGCGCCTTGAACTCCGCGGCTTCCTCCGACCCCTTGGTGGCGTCGCCTTCGCTGTAGCTATGCGCTCCAGCACCGGCGAGGCGGCCGCCCTGGACGATCAGATATTCCTCGCGGATCGGCCGCCCCTCGAAGAAGCATTCGAGGATCTCGCGCGTGCCGGCCGCATAGCGCGCCTGCGCCGACAGCGACGTGCCCGAAATGTGCGGCGTCATCCCGTGATGCGGCATGGTGCGCCACGGATGGTCGCGCGGCGCGGGCTGCGGGAACCACACGTCGCCGGCATAGCCCGCCAGCTGCCCGCTTTTCAGAGCGGCCGCGACGGCGTCGCGATTGGCGATCTTCCCGCGCGCGGTGTTCACCAGATAGGCGCCGCGCTTCATCCGGGCGATCATCGCCGCGTCGAACAGATTCTCCGTTTCCGGATGCAGCGGCGCGTTGATCGTCACCACGTCGCAGTGCGGCACCATGTCGGCAGCGGACTCGTGGAAGGTCACGCCGAGCTCCCGCTCGACCTCCGGCGGGAGCCGGTGGCGGTCGGTGTAGTGAAGGTTCATGTCGAACGGTTTCAGTCGCCGCAGCACCGCGGAGCCGATGCGCCCGGCAGCAACCGTGCCGACGTGCATTCCCTCGACGTCGTAGGATCGCGCGGCGCACTCGGCGATGTCCCACCCGCCGGCCTTCACCACTTCCCATGACGGCAGATAATTGCGGACCAGCGACAGGATCATCATCACCACATGTTCGGCGACGCTGATCGAGTTGCAGTAGGTCACCTCGGCGACGGTGATTCCGCGATCGATCGCCGCCTGCAGGTCGGTGTGGTCCGATCCGATCCCGGCGGTCACGACCAACTTGAGATTCCTCGCTTTGGCGAACCGCTCGGCCGTCATGTAGGCCGGCCAGAAGGGCTGCGAAATCACGACGTCCGCGTCGACCAGCTCGCGCTCGAACTCACTGTCGGGGCCGTCCTTGTCGGATGTGACGACATATTCGTGGCCGCCAGCCTCGAGGAATTTGCGCAGGCCCAGTTCGCCCGAAACGCTGCCGAGCAATTCGCCCGGCTGGAAGTCGATCGCTTTCGGGGTCGGCAAGGTCTGCCCGTCGGGATAGCGATCGATCCTTGGAAGGTCGTCGCGCGGATAGCTTGTCGGATGTCCGCCGGCCGGATCGTCGTAGAGGACGCAGAGGATCTTCGCCATCGCAGGTGCCTTTCGTGTTCGCCGAAAGAAACGGCACGCGTTACGCCCGGCCAGCAGCCGGAAAGCGGCGGCGCTGTAGCAGGTTTACCAGAAGCGTTGAATGGCGATCGCGGGGATGACGGTCGAGGGCGTGTTGTGGCCCTTTGGAATGATCCAAACCCCCGCGATGATTCCCGCGCGCTCGCTCCAATTATATTCGACCGCGGGCGCGAAGCCGACGTTCCAGCTTTTCGGGGATGTCTGCCGGAAGAGTGGCCCATCGCCGTCGCTTCCGACCACCTTCGTCCTGCCCCAGAAATCCGCTTCCATATCGAACGCCAGGACCCATTCCTTGGTCAGGCTATATTCGGCGCCGAGGATCAGCGTTGTTTTCGAACCCGGCCTGGCGTGTCCGCGAAACTCCGGACCCGTGCCGAACACGCTTCGCCCGGTTACGTCATGGCGAAGCGGAAACTGTTGCAGGATATTGATGCGTCCACGCAGCAGCCGCCCGTTGCCGAGCAGGAAATATTGCTGGACGTTGATTCCCACTTCCGGCGCGAACGACCCGCTTCCGTGACCCTGCTTCAAGGCGCCGAGCCGATCATGCTTCCCGGTCGGAAGCACGAGGTTCGTCACCAGCGCCACGCTCGGAACGCGATGGTTCGGAGTGAAATTCGACACCCGCACTTGCGACAGCAACTTGAAATCACCGATCGCGACGTCGCGATTATGCGGCTGGGTTCCCCATGAGAAAAAGGGCTGCACCCCAACCGTCCAATTGTCGAGCACGCCGTACTGATAGAAGCCGCTGGATCCCGGATTGTGCTCCCCGCCCGAAATCACATCGAAGAAATAGGGCTCGGTGTAGACGTGGCCCTTGGGCAAGGTGTTGGCGTTGGAGGCGAGCAGCGGACCCGTCCAGCGGGCGGAGTTCATCGCCTCTCGCCATCGATCCACCTCTGCGGCATCGACGTCCCCGGATTGCGCCTGCGCCACGACGGGCGTCGAAAAGACAAGGGCGGCCGCAAGAGTGCGCAGGACCAATTTCATCGAGCATCCTCCAGGGCCAGTTCACGCATGAGCCGCGGGTAGCGGCTTGCGGTCGCCGCGACTTCCACAATCCATTGGTCAAACTTACCGGAACAAAAGCAGACCGCAGGCGGACTGCGCCAATAAAATCTGACGGCGCGGCCATAAGGACGCCTGTCGCTCGGGCCAGCCGTTGGTCGACAAGCGGCTTGCTGCTTGCAGCCGAAAGTTGAATGTTGCCGGTTCAGACGGAGGGGATATTCTCGTGAAATCCATTCGCTCGCTCGCGATCCTGTTTGCCGTAACCACGCTTGCCGCACCTGCCGCGGCAAAGCCCGCCGACGGCCCGACTTCGGGCTTCACCGGCCGCGACCTGTTCGACCTCAGCTCGGCCTCGGACCCGCAGATCAGTCCGGACGGGCGGTGGGTCGCCTATGTGCGCCGGTCGGCCGACATCATGACGGACAAGGCGCGCTCGTCGATCTGGGTCATCAACGTCGCGACGGGCGAGCAACGGCCGCTGGCAGCGGGCAGCGGCGATCACTTCAGTCCCAAATGGTCCCCCGACGGGCGCCGCCTCGCCTACGCCTCGACTGCCGAGGGTGGAGCACCCCAGCTGTTCGTCCGCTGGATGGACAGCGGCCAGACCGTGCGCGTTACGGGACTTCCCGACAGCCCCCAGGCTCTAGCCTGGTCTCCGGACGGGCGGCGCATCGCCTATCTGATGAACGTCCCGGACGAGGGGCTGAAGCTCGGCAAGGCGCCGGACAAGCCCGAAGGCGCCAATTGGGCCAAGCCGCTCGAAGTCATCGACAAGGTCACCTACCGCGCGGACGGCGCCGGTTATATCAAGGCCGGGTTCGACAAAATCTTCATGGTGGACGCGGACGGCGGAGCGCCGCGCCAACTGACCTTCGGCGCTTATCATGACGGAGCGCCCGAATGGACGCCAGACGGCCGGGCCATCCTGTTCAGCGCGGTGCGCAAGCCCGATTGGGAAATGGTCGTCCTCGACAGCGAAATATACCGGCTCGACGTGGCGAGCGGGACCGTAAGCGCACTCACGAGCCGCGACGGACCGGACCTTGCTCCGGAAGTCTCGCCCGACGGTCGCACGATCGCCTATCTCGGTTTCGACGACCACAAGAAGGGATTCGAGCAGAATGACATCTATGTGATGGGCGCGAACGGCGGATCGCCGCGCCGGGTCGCACCCAACCTCGACCGCAACATCCAGCAGATCGAGTGGGCTCCTGACGGGCGATCGCTCTATGCCGTGTATGAGGAAGCCGGCTCGGTTACGGTGTCGCGGATCGGCCTGGATGGAAGTGTCCGTCCAATCGCGCGGGACCTCGCTGCTTCCAGCTACGACCGCCCCTATGCCGGCGGCGGGTTCAGTGTCTCGAAGGGCGGGACAGTGGCCTACACGGTCAGCCCTTACGACCGACCCACGGATGTCGCGGTTTCAAGCGGTGGAGGCCAGCGCCAGCTGACCCGCCTCAACGATCTCACTCTTGCGGCCAAGAACCTGGGCACCATTCGAACGCTCGACGTCTCGGCTCCGGACGGCGGGCGCGTTCCCGCCTGGATCCTGCTCCCCGCGACGTACAAGCCGGGGGATCGGGTGCCGACCATCCTCGAGATCCACGGCGGTCCCTACGCCTCATACGGCCCGCATTTTTCAACCGATTACCAGCTCTATGCCGCAGCCGGTTATGCGGTACTCTACACCAATCCGCGCGGATCGACCGGCTATGGCCAGAGGTTTGCCGACGGGATCGAAAAAACCTATCCCGACAGCGACTTCGCCGACCTGATGGCGGCGGTCGATGCCGCTGTCGCGAGCGGACTCTCCGATCCAAACAATCTATTCGTAACCGGCGGCTCGGGAGGCGGGATCCTGACTGCGTGGATCGTCGGTAAGACCGATCGTTTCAAGGCCGCCGCGGCACAAAAGCCGGTAATCAACTGGACCAGCATGGCGTTGACGAGCGATGGGACGCCCTTCTTCGGCCCCTACTGGATGGGTTCGCTCCCGTGGGAGAATTACCAATCCTATTGGGCGCGTTCGCCGCTCAGTCAGATGGCGAACGTAAAAACCCCAACCCTCGTCGTCGTCGGCAGCGAAGATTACCGCACCCCCGTCAGCGAAGCCGAGCAATTTTACGCGGCTTTGAAGCTGCGGCGCGTTCCGACGGCGTTGGTCAAGGTGCCAGAGGCCAGCCATGGCGGGATCGCCGCGCGGCCGAGCCAGTCCGCGGCGAAAGCGGCCGCGATCATCGCGTGGTTCGACAAATACCGGACGGATAAGCCGAAGCCGGCGACGACCGCCCAAGCCGAGGGGGCTGTTCCGGCCGACGCGCGTTAAACTATCGGCATTGCAACCTTTTGTGCGGTTGGCCGTCATGTCGGCCGCAGCACTCCATGCACTGGGAGATACTGAAGTGATGAAATTCCGCTGGCTCGCCGCGAGCGCACTCGCGCTCGCCGCCGTTCCTTTGGCTGCCGCTTCGACCGGTCAGATCAGCGCCCAGCGCTTGTCGGACGTCGACAAGTTTATCTCGTCGGATGCGTTCGAAGGCCGCGGCCCGGCAACCCGCGCCGAGACGAAGACGATCAATTATATCGCCGACCAGATGAAGGCGATCGGGCTCAAGCCCGGCGGCGACATGGTCAACGGGACTCGCAGCTGGTTCCAGAACGTTCCGCTGCTGAAATCGGAATTCGGCACGCCCCCGCAGCTCAGCCTGGCGCTGGGCAATGGCAAGACGCTCACCCTGACCCAGGGCAATGAGATCGCCGTCCGGGCGCCGATGAACGGCCAGACCGCTGTCAGCCTCGCCAACGTGCCCTTGGTGTTCGTCGGCTACGGAGTATCCGCGCCCGAGCGCAACTGGGACGATTTCAAGGGGCAGGACGTTAAGGGCAAGCTCCTCGTCGTGCTCATCAACGACCCCGATTTTGAAGGCGGGGAAGGCGATTTCGGCGGCAAGGCCATGACCTATTATGGCCGCTGGACCTACAAATATGAGGAAGCGGCCCGGCGCGGAGCGGCCGGCGTCCTCATCGTTCACGAAACCGATCCCGCCTCCTACGGCTGGAACACCGTCAAGAATTCCAACACCAACACGATGTTCGATGTCGTCCGCCCGGATCCTGCGGGAACCCACACGCCGTTCGAAAGCTGGATCCAGCGCTCGCTCGCCGAGCAGATCTTCGCGGCGTCAGGCCTGAACTTCGACCAGGCAAAGGCGGCGGCGAAGACTCGCGCGTTCCAGCCGATGCCCTTGAAGGCGACGCTCAGCGCGCAAGGCCAGGCGCAGATCGCGACGATCACGTCGCACAATGTCGTCGGTTATTTGCCCGGCAAGAAATATCCGGATGAAACCGTCATTTATACGGCGCACTGGGACCATCTCGGCATCGGCAAGCCCGACGATCGCGGCGATACCATCTATAATGGCGCGCTCGACAACGGCACGGGCATTTCCCAGCTGCTCGAGCAGGCGCGCGCTTTCGTCCGTGAGCCTCGTACCGATCGCTCGGTGGTGTTCCTTGCGGTTACGGCCGAAGAAAAAGGGCTTCTGGGGAGCGAATATTATGCCCAGAACCCGATCTTCCCGATTGGAAAGACCGCGGGCGTGCTCAACACCGACGGCGGCCAGCTTTGGGGCCCGGCGAAGAATTTCACTATCTCGGGCAACGCCAAGCTCGACTTGCTCGACATGCTCATCGCCGAAGGCAAGAAGCAGAGCCGTTATTACAGCGCCGATCCCCATCCGGAGGCTGGCCACTTCTACCGCTCGGACCACTTCTCCTTCGCCAAAGTCGGCGTTCCGGCGATCAGTTTCGGCGAAGGCAACGACCTGGTGAACGGCGGCATCGCCCGGGGCGAAGCGCTCGGCAAGGAATATGTCGACAAGCACTATCACCAGCCGAGCGACGAATGGTCGACTCAATGGAACTTCACGGGGATGGCCCAGGACGTCCAGCTGCTCCACAACCTCGGGCGCGACTTGGCCAATTCGCGCGACTGGCCGAACTGGAGCCAGGACAGCGAATTCCGCGCAACGCGCGACCAGTCAGCGGCGGAACGTGGCGGCGCCGCGCCCGCCCCGAAGAAGGGAGAGCGCGGTTGAGCGAAACGCTCGAGCCTGCGCTTCCCGATCACCTGGACGAGCAGGCCGAACGGCTGATGCACGCGATTTGCGACCGCCACCTCAGGCTCGCGAGCGCGGAGAGCTGCACCGGCGGGATGTTCGCCGCGCTGATGACCGACATCGAAGGCTGCGGCCACGGTTTCGACCGTGGGTTCGTGACCTACAGCAAGGAATCAAAGGCCGAGCTGCTCGGCATCGACCGCGATGTGCTGGACCGCAACGACGCGGTTTCGGCAACCGTCGCCCGGGCGATGGCGGAGGGCGCTCTC
>JBKPKF010000242.1:0-6914 GCA_046730995.1 Pseudomonadota bacterium | reverse complement strand
GCGTCGAACAGCCGATTTCGCGTGTCCTCTAACTTTCCATAACTGCTTGGCCGCGCGAGGTTTTTCTAACCTGCGATTCACCTACCAAAACCTTCCCGGTTTAGGAGAGCGTCGGACCTCATTCCGGCGCTCTTCATTTAGCCCACAATCGCTAACCCCCCCTTTGGGTCCGCAATGGTCGGTTGCGCCCGATAAGGGTCGATGTTTGTCAGCGAGTAACGGGAGCCGACACGCCGGCGTCAGTCTGCACGACAGGCTTCATCGTCCCGTCGGCATTATAGCGTAGACGCTCGACCGTGACGGCGCGCCGGCCGATCGCACCGTTCAAATCGCCGATCGTGAGCGCTGCATTGTGCAGGAAGAGATACCAGCGTCCCTTGAACCGGGCGATCCCCGGATGGATCGTGAAGCTGTATTTGCCCGATCCCGTCAGCTCGCCGCGATAGGTCCACGGGCCATGGATCGACGGCGCGGTGGAATAGGAAACTTTCTCGTCGCGGTGCTTGGACCGGTCGAGCGAGGCATAGGTCAGATAATAGAGGTTGCCGCGCTTGTGCAGCCACGGCCCTTCCTCGAAATTCGGCGGAGTGATCTCGGTGATTGGGCCGTCGATCTCGATCATGTTGGGCTTGAGCCTGGCGATATAGCACTCGCGGTTGCCCCACGCGATCCACGTGGTCCCGTCATCGTCGGTGAAGACGGTCGGATCGATGTCTTCCCAGCTGTGCGTGCCCTTGGGCGTCATTTCGTTGGTGATGAGCGCAGAGCCCTTCGCATCCACGAACGGGCCGGTGGGCGTGTCGGATACCGCGACCGCGATGGCCTTTCCGGGATGCGTGTCGTCATGCTCGACCGCCGCATAGAACCAGAATTTGCCATTCTTCCGGATCGCCTGCGACGCCCAGGCATCCTTCTTCGCCCATTTGAAGTCACTCACTCGCATGATCGGACCATGGTCGGTCCAATGTTTCATGTCGGTGGTCGAGTAGACGAGCCATTCGCGCATGTTGAACATCTCGTCCCGCTGTGCCTCGTCATGCCCGACGTACAGATAGAGCCGGTTACCGACCACAAGCGGGGCCGGATCGGCGGTGAACTTGTCTCGAATGATCGGATTCGATCCCGGCATGCCGTGCGTCGGCGCTTTCCCCAAGGCACCTGCCGAAAATACCAGCGCCCAGAGGGCCACCGCCGCGCGACAACAGTCAATCTTCATCGGTCCGGCTCCCCACGCCATGCGAGCAGGTCGCACGTCGCGCAATGTCCCCGGAGACTTCGACTAAAGCCAGCCCTTTTCCTCATACCAGCGGGAGGTGCGGGCCAGTCCGTCATGCGTCTCGATGCGCGGATGCCACAGGTCGGGCGGGGGGAAGCGGCCCGAACTGACCACCCAATCGGGATGGCTGAAATAGGCCGCCCGGTCCAAGGTCAATTTGGCCCGGCCGCCGCGAACCAGGCCATCGATCCGGGCGGCAAGCCGCATCAGCATGCGCGGGGCCGAGAGGCTGACATTGCGCCGGCCAACGGCTTGCGCAAGCGCCTTTGCGAACTCCTTGTGACTCCAGCCGCCCGGGGTGCCGTCGTCGGGCTCGATGATTAGCCGCTTCGGAGTCCCGCGATCGACTAGAGCGACCAGCAGGCGCGCCAGGTCGTCGACGTGGATCAGTGACACGCGGCCCTTTGGCGGGAGCAGGACCAGTCCCCGCTTGGCCATTTTGAACAGCTCGAGCGTCTCCTTGTCGCCGGGGCCGTAAACAGCCGGCGGACGGACGACCGCCCAATCGAGGCCGGAGCTCTCGACCAATTCCTCGGCGCGGGCCTTGGAAGCACCGTAGAGCGACAGCTTCGGCTCGCGGGCAGCGAGCGAAGAGACATGGATGAAGCGGCGCACTCCGCCCGCTGTCGCGGCGGCGAGCATTGCAAGCGTGCCCGCGGCGTTGCCCTGCTCGAAGCCGGCCTCGTCGGGAGCGTTGATGACCCCGGCAACGTGAATTACGGCGTCGGCGGCATTGACCAGGGCTTTGAGGGCATCGCGATCTTCGAGCGCGCCGGATATCCATTCGACACGATCGCGAGGTTCCTTAGGGCGACGGGTCAGTGCCGTGACCTCGTGGCCAGCTGCGATTGCGGCCTGGATCAGGTGCGATCCGACGAAGCCGGTGCCGCCGGTGATCGCGAGCCTCATAACGGCGACCAGGACCTTTCCGGCGCAACCGCCTCGCGATCGTCGTCAGCGGTGCCGAGCCGCTCGATCGCCGCGTCGAGCAATGGTTCAAGGCCTTCCTCGAGCGGAGCAGACACAGCGAAGACCCGCTTGCCCGTCGCCTTCTCGAGCGCCTTTACGACCTTGGCGCGCTGTTTTTCCCCGAGCAGGTCGGCCTTGGTCAGTGCGATCAGCTCGGGCTTGTCGGAAAGGTCAGCGCCGTAGCTATCGATCTCGCCGCGCACTACGCGCCAGCTGTCGACGGGGTCTTCGGACGAGGCATCGATCAAGTGAAGCAGCAGGCGCGTGCGTTCGACGTGTCCCAGGAAGCGGTCCCCGATCCCTGCGCCCTCGGCCGCGCCTTCGATCAGTCCCGGAATGTCAGCGGCGACGAACTCCCGGCCCTTGTGCCGGACGACCCCGAGCTGCGGGCGGAGCGTGGTGAACGGATAGTCGCCGACCTTGGCCGCGGCATTGCTGACCGAGTTCAGGAGAGTCGACTTGCCGGCGTTGGGAAGGCCCACGAGGCCGACATCGGCAAGCAGCTTGAGGCGGAGCCACACCCACATCTCCTCGCCGGGCTCGCCCGTCTGATGCTGACGCGGGGCGCGGTTGGTCGAGCTCTTGTAGCTTGCGTTGCCGCGGCCGCCCTGGCCGCCGCGCAACAATATGACGCTCTCTCCCTCCTTCGTCAGGTCGGCGAGCAGCGAGCGATCATCGTCGTCCGCGAGGATTTGAGTGCCGACCGGCACCCTGATGACCAGGTCGCCTCCGCCCGCTCCCGTCCGGTTGGAGCCGGCGCCGCCTTTGCCCCGAGGTGCCCGGAAATGCTGGGTATAACGGAAATCGATCAGCGTATTGAGGCCCGGCACCGCCTCGAACACGATGTCGCCGCCCTTGCCGCCGTCGCCCCCATCGGGCCCGCCGAACTCAATGAACTTCTCCCGCCGAAAGCTGACGGCTCCGGGGCCGCCAGACCCAGATTTCACGTAGATTTTGGCCTGGTCGAGGAAGTGCATGCCGGGAGAGCCTGTCTTGGCGAGTCCGCCCAAAATTGCTCCAATTGTCTCGCGTTGCCAACAGTCAGGCGTAAACCGTTCACAAGGCGGATCAATTCCTTGTCCCGGTGATTTACGCTCCCCGGTTCCGGCGAGTCGGAGTGGGGGGGAATGCAGATACAAAGCCCAGCACAGCACCGCGAGCCCGAGACGGCGCTCGGCAACGGCGAGATTGCCGAAGGCTTGATATTGTGGCGCGCCAGCACGCTCCGGATGATCCGCCTTCAACTCGCCATGGAGCAGGGCGACCGACGGGCGACGCTCGAGACCGTGGACGATCTCGTGGCTCTCGACCGGCAGCTTCAGGATTATCTCGCGCCTCATGTTCCGGCGGCTGTCACGGCCGAGCTCGAGGCCGAGCGCGCGGCGCTCAATCGGGAGAAGCTTTCCCTCGCCGCGGGCGTCATCCGACGGCCGGAGCCCGTGGGCCATGTTGCGCAGGCGCCCGCCGACGATTGGCTCGGCCCGCGCGATTTGCCAAAGCAGCAAGAGCCGCGTCGCACCTACCGATGGATCGCGATTCCGATCGGCGGATCCGTAATTGCAGGGGCGGCCTATGTCATTGGCTCACCCGAAGCGCAGGCCTGGCTGATCGAAGCGATGAGGTCGCTGTCATGATCGAATCTGACGGCTTCTTCCGGGCAAAGGAGCTCGAAGCCTATGAGGACATGGGCTCGCTGGACGAGCATGGCGAGATCGTCCGCCTCATTCTCGCCGAGGCTTCGCTGCTCGCCGAGAAATATCGCTATGTCGCGCGCCACGATGTCCCACACGTTCGAGAACTTGCCGGCCTGATCGATCTGCTATGGCAGGAGATCGAGATGCAGACTGTGGCCGTGGTCCAGACCAGCCCACTCGACGAGATCGGAATCTATTAGCCGCAATAGAGGCGGCAGACGTTGCCGACGACCTGGTCGATGAAATCATCGTCGATCGGACGCGCGGCGATGAACTTCCGAAAATAAATCGGACCAGCGGCGAAGGTGAACAGGGCTTCGCAATCGACGTCGGGCGCAAGCTCCCCTCGCGCGATGGCTGCCTCGAACATCGGCCGAAGCTGCGCCATGCGGCGATCGAAGTAAGCTCGCGGATAGTCTCCCGCGCCACTCTGCAGCTCTATGCCGACTGCGAGCACCGCGGGGCCGAGCGGCGATTCGATCGCGTCCCTGAGCTTGCGAAGGATCGAGCCGAGATCGTGCGCGAAGTTGGCTCCGAGATCCGGCATGACGTCTTTGGCGGCAAAAGCCATCAGCGCGTCGATGATCGCCTCCCAGCGGTCTGGGAAGCGGCGGTAGAGCGTCGAGCGCTCGATCCCAGCCCGTTCGGCGACCGCTGAAAAAGTGCAGGCCTGAACCCCGCCTTCGACGAGCAGATCAAGGATTGCATCGTGCACGCGCTGCGTCACTTCGGCCGTTCGCCCGCCGGGTCGGCGGGCGACAATCGGGTCGGCCGAAGTTGACATTCGGTTCACCTTTCTCTAAACGCAACAGTCTGTAGCATTAACTGGATGCTCCTTACATGTCGATGAACAAATTCCGGTCCGCCGCCGGCGGGCCGTTTTCTTTGCTGTTTTCTGCCCGAATCCCGGCTCTCCGGGATCGACCGGATCGATGAGCAGGCTGGCCGCGAATCGGGGCCTGCGGGTTCTTATCAGCGGCGCCGCAGACGGAATCGGACTTGCCTGTGCATACGTATTCGCGGATCGCGGCGCCGAGCTGATCATGTGCGACAGCGACGGCACGGCACTGACCCGCGCGGCTGAGACTGCAGGTGGATTCTCGCGCTTTTGCGATGTGATCTCGGAAGCAAGCGTCTCAGTCTTCGCCTCTGAGATCGATGCCAAGTTCGACAGCATCGATGTGCTGATCAACGCCGCTGGTGACGGCTACGTTCGCTCGCTCGGAATGATGCAGATGTCGCGCGCGCTGCTTCCGCTGTTGCGACGAGGCAATGGCAAGAGGCTGATAGTCAATATCGCTCCGGCGGGAGGGATGACCGCATCGGGCATGTTCCCCTACGCAAGCTCGCGCGAAGGATTCCAGGGACTGTCGGACGCGCTGGCGGATCAGACTCGCGGATCGATGATCGATGTCGTGAGCATCGTCCCAAATCTTAAGTTCGAATTGGGCGAAAAGCCCAAGACCCCCTTCTATCGCCTCGAGCGACTAGATGAGGTGGGAACCGCCGAGCGGATCGTGGAACTCGTGGCTTCGGCGCGCCCCGAATGGCGGCAACGCGTCGTTCGCCGGAACCGCCGCGCATGAGCTTGCTTACACTGCTGCCGATACTCCGGCGAAACGCTAGGCACTTCAGCGCCGTGCAAGCGTTGACTAACCTAGATTAGACCGCGGAGCGTATCTTGCCGAAGGATCGCATCGTAGCGGTCGCCTTGCTTACCGAGAGCGACCTCACCGTGCTGGGCCCGACCTTCACTCGGGCCTGGCCGGTTGAAGACGCGCCGATGTTCGGCGAGCTTCTGAGCGAGATCGACAAGGCGGAGCTCGAACTCCGCGGAACCGCAAACCAGTCGGAAAAGACGCGCGGCTAACTAGAGGTGCGGATGGTCGCGCTCGAGCTGCGCGCGGAGGCGTTCGGCCGCCATGTCGCGCGCCGTGTCGCGGGGAAGTCCGAGCGCATCCGCGATCGGCGCGCCGAGCAGTGCATCGCCGAGCGCGAGCAGGACCAGCCATAGAGTCGTGTCGGGTACGTGATGGTCCTCGTGGCCTACGGTAAGCTGGGCCACCAGGCGGTGGATCGATTCGAGGATCCCGCCCAGCGCGTCCCTGTTGCCCGACAGGATCATCCAGGCTGCCAGCGCCCCTGCGCCGCCCTTGCCGAAGGCGTCGAAAGTCATGTCTACGATGTCGCGGGCGTCGGCTTCACCGGCTCGGGCACGCTCGACCGCGGTTGCGATCTTCCCGTTAACCCGGTCCGCCATCGAGCGGGCGAGCTCGGACTGAAGCCCGGCGGCCGAACCGAAATGATGGAGCAGATTGGCGTGCGTTCTACCGACCTCGGCGGCGACGGCCTTCAGTGTAACCGCTTGCGGTCCGCGCTCGAGCAGGATCCGGCACGCAGCATCGAGCGCGGCGGATCGGCTCTCCCCTGGGCTCAGGCGTTTTCGAGTTATTGACATTCGTGTAAGTTGCGATAGCTTCGAACCATGAGCACGACGACCCTTCCAACGCCAGCCGACCTCACTATCATCCCGCGCGACCGCAGGTTCGGGCGCGAGGCTGCGACGCCGCGTCTTTGGCACGGCGGGCGCGTCGAAGCGACTGCAATCTATAATGCGCTGTCGAGCACGTTCCCGATCGGCGAAGCCTATTTCGTCGAAAGCGTGCGGGCCGTCCGGGGTGGCGCTCCGCCCAAGCTCGCCGAGGAAATCAAGGCGTTCACGACCCAAGAAGCGATTCACAGCCGCGAGCATGACGCTTTCAACAAGCGCGCCGCCGAGGCCGGCTACGACTTGTCGAAGCTTGAAAGAAGGGTCGAGGAGCGGCTTGCGGTCGCTCGCGCCCGTGGGCCGATCGCGAACGTCGCGGCGACCATGGCGCTCGAGCATTTCACCGCGATTCTTGCCCACCAGCTGTTGGCCAACCCCGCGCACCTCGACGGGGCCGAGCCGGAGACCGCGGAGCTCTGGCGGTGGC
>JBKPKF010000241.1:0-14085 GCA_046730995.1 Pseudomonadota bacterium | reverse complement strand
TGTGTATAAGAGACAGATGTGATGCAGGCGATCCCCGCGGCGATCTTCCTGGTGGCGCTCTTCTTCATTCCGGAAAGCCCGCGATATCTCGTGTCGAAGGGCCGTGATGAGACGGCAACGAGCGTTCTCACCAGTCTGTTCGGCGTCGAGGTGGCCCGAGCAAAGCTCAGTGAGATCCGCGCAACTTTCAGTGCCGATCACCGGCCACGGCTGAGCGACGTTCTCGCTCCACGAGGGGCACGGAGCTTCCTCGGCATCCGCCCGATCGTTTGGGCCGGAATCATGCTGGCCGTGTTCCAACAGCTCGTCGGCATCAATGTCATCTTCTATTATGGTGCCACGCTCTGGCAGCTCGCCGGCTTCACCGAGAACGACTCACTCCTGATCAACATTGTTTCGGGCGCTGTTTCGATTGCAGCTTGCTTTGTGACGATTGCGGTTATCGACAAGATTGGCCGCAAGCCTCTGCTGCTGATCGGCTCAGCCGGAATGGCCGTCACCCTGTTCACGATGGTTTATGCGTTCAGCCATGGCTCCCTGGATCCTGCAGGCAAGCTCGTGCTGTCGCGTGAGCTTGGGACCGTCGCCGTCATTGCCGCCAACCTCTACGTGATCTTTTTCAACTTCAGCTGGGGCCCGGTCATGTGGGTCATGCTCGGCGAGATGTTCCCCAACCAGATTCGCGGATCGGCGCTGGCGGTTGCCGGCTTCGCGCAATGGTTCGCGAATTTTCTTATTTCGTTCAGCTTTCCGGCCATGGCAGCGTGGAGCCTCACGGGTAGTTACGTCTTCTACGGCGTCTGCGCGGTGATAAGCTTCTTCCTCGTGCAGAAGTTGATCCATGAAACCCGGGGCAAGGAACTGGAGGAGATGCAGGGCTAGGGCGCGACGCCGTCCTCGCGCGGTAATGGCATGACCCGCACTCCGGCCCGTCCATTCCGTTCGCGCGACTGGTTCGCGGCGCCGGAGCGCGCCGACATGGCGGCGCTCTACATCGAGCGGTTCATGAACTACGGGCTGACGCGCGAGGAGTTGCGCTCTGGCAAGCCGATCATCGGCATATCACAGTCCGGCTCCGACATCGCGCCGTGCAACCGCATCCACCTCGAACTGGTGCACCGGATCAAGGAAGGCATCCGCGACGCCGGCGGAATCCCGATGGAATTCCCGGTCCACCCGATTTTCGAGAATTGCCGCAGGCCCACCGCCGCCCTCGACCGTAACCTCGCCTATCTGGGCCTGGTCGAGATTCTCAACGGCTACCCGATCGATGCGGTGGTGCTGACCACCGGCTGCGACAAAACGACGCCAGCGGCGATCATGGCCGCTTCCACGGTCGACATTCCGGCGATCACATTGAACGGCGGACCGATGCTGGACGGCTGGCACGAGGGCGAGCTTGTCGGCTCGGGGACGGTTATCTGGCGCTCGCGCCGGCTGCTCGGCGCGGGCGAGATTGACGAGGAGGAGTTCGTTCGGCGGGCGTGCAGCTCGGCGCCATCACCGGGCCATTGCAATACGATGGGCACGGCCTCGACCATGAACGCGATCTCCGAGGCGCTTGGAATGTCGCTGCCCGGCAACGCGGCAATCCCGGCGCCATATCGCGAGCGCGCGCAAATGGCCTACGAAACGGGGCGCCGGATCGTCGATATGGCCTACGAGGACTTGCGCCCGTCGAAGATCCTGACTCGCGAGGCGTTCCTCAACGCAATCCGACTGAACGCAGCGATCGGCGGGTCGACCAACGCCCAGCCCCACATCGTTGCCATGGCGCGGCACGCCGGCGTCGAGATCAAGGCAAATGACTGGGTGGAGCACGGTTACGACGTCCCTTTGGTCGTCAACATGCAGCCCGCCGGTAAATATCTGAGCGAGCGGTTCCACCGCGCTGGCGGCGTACCGGCTGTGATGTGGGAATTGCTTCAGGCTGATAAGCTCGACGGAGGAGCGCTCACCTGCACCGGGCGCACGCAGTCAGAGAATGTCGAGGGGTGCGAAACCACCGATCGCGAGGTGATTTGGCCCTATTCCGCGCCGCTCAAGGAGCGCTCGGGCTTCCTCGTGCTGTCGGGGAACCTGTTCGACTTCGCGATCATGAAGACCAGCGTGATCTCGGACGCGTTCCGGCAGCGCTATCTGTCACGCGAAGGGCAGGAGGGTGTGTTCGAGGCGCGCGCAATCGTGTTCGACGGTTCGGATGACTACCACAATCGGATCAACGACCCCGGTCTCGCAATCGACGAAGATTGCATCCTCGTGATCCGCGGCTCGGGGCCGCTGGGCTGGCCGGGCTCAGCGGAGGTGGTGAACATGCAGCCGCCCGACGCTCTGCTCCAGCGCGGGATCGAGAGCCTGCCGACGCTCGGCGACGGGCGGCAGTCGGGGACGTCCGACAGCCCGTCGATTCTCAACGCCTCGCCGGAAAGCGCGGCGGGCGGCGGGCTCGTGTGGCTGAGGACCGGAGACACCATTCGCATCGACCTCAACGTCGGCACATGCGACGCGCTCGTCAGCGAGGAGGAGATCGCGCGACGGAAAGAGGAAGCACCGCCCCCCATTCCGCCGAGCAACACGCCGTGGGAAGAGCTCTACCGCGAGAAGACTGGGCAACTTTCGACCGGCGGCGCGCTG
Organism: Pseudomonadota bacterium; assembly: GCA_046730995.1. Classification (GTDB taxonomy): domain Bacteria; phylum Pseudomonadota; class Alphaproteobacteria; order Sphingomonadales; family Sphingomonadaceae; genus Sphingomicrobium. The sequence goes on along the minus strand of JBKPKF010000241.1, from coordinate 11,451 downwards.
GAGTTCGCGGTGAAGTATCGGGGCACCTCGTCAAAAACGCCGCGACACAATCACTGAACTGGAATCTCAAACACCGGCGCTGGTAGCAGGTCGAGGTCGTACAGGTTGACGATCGGATAGTCCGCCCAGGCATGGCGGACGCGTGTGACGGGCTGACCGTCGGTTGCGATGGAAACAATGTTTCCATGCACCCGCGCGTCGGCATAGCGGCAGCTCCCCTGCGCCTGGCCGCATAGCTCGATGCCGATCGGCTTCGCTCCGCTCAGTACCTGCAGTGGCTTGGTGAAGGTGACGACGACAACATTCCCCTGCCGGGCGGCACTGACGGGCAGCGGCCCGACCGTGCCTCCGTCGCGATAGGCGATCGCATGCGCCGCAAGCGCGAGACGCCGCCCGACGTCCTGCTTGTTCGCCGGGTGGATGTCCTCGATCTCGCCGAGATCGATCGCGCTGGCGAGCGCCATGTGCCGATCTCTGTTCACTGCGATCCGTTGCTCGTTGATCAGGGCGGCCCAATCGCTCTCCACGGGGTGCGACGCAGGTTTCTGCCATCCGGCGAGCCCGACGATGAGGAAAGGCAGCCGTGGATCGCGGAATTGCGCGCGCCAGTTGGCCGACCAGGCGGCGAGGCGGCGGTCATAGCCGGGCTGGCCGACATCCGCTTCGCCCTGGTACCATGCGACCCCACGGACGCCGAATGTGCCAAGCGGAGCGATCATCGCATTATAGATCGTCGAGACGCCCGATGGCCCGTCCCACGGCGCGACCGGCGGATCGACCACCGCATCCGCGATCCGCGAATATTCCCATCCGGTGCCGAGCGACTTGGTGTGGCCGTCCGCGAACCTCAGGAAGAACCTGTCCGCCGGCCCGGCGACCCCGCCCGGTCCCCAGTTGTTGCGGGCGAAGACCATGATCTCATTGGCGCCGGACTTCAGAAGGCCCTTCGGCACGGGATATTCGCGCGGCGCGACCGGGTCATTCCTGCCGCCGACCGAAACTCCGTTGACGAAGCTCTGGTCGACGTCGTCGATCACGCTCAGTCCGAGCGTCGCAGGCTGGGCGGCTTCGGCGGCTGTCAGTGTGACCCGTTGGCGCAGCCAGGCCGAGCCGATCCACGACTTCCACTCCGGCCCCCACGCGTCCCAATATTGCAGCGAGGGGACGGGCTTCCAGCCGAGGCGATCGCTCACCAGCCAGGGTTCCTGCCCCGGCTTGTCGCCGGTCTTCGAGCGCCACCATGCACCCCATTCGGCGCCGAACTGGCGCACCGCGGCGGTCGGGTTCTTGCGGTAGAGATCGACCACGTCCGCCGCCGAGGCGCCGCCGCTCGTCCGAACCGACGCCTCGTCCATCCACGCCCGGATCGGAGTCCCGCCCCACGTATCGTCGATCGCTCCGACCGGGACTTTCTCGGTGCGCCGCAGGTCCCGCGTCAGGAAATAGCAGGCGGCTGAGAAATCCTTGGCCGAGTCCGGGGTCGCGGATTGCCACGACGGAATTTTTGCGAAGCGCATCGCCGGTGAGGCGGCGACCTGCTGCGGCACCTTCATCAGCCTGAGGTCGGGGTCGTCTGCGCCTTGGGCTTCCCCCTCGCCGTTGAGCGCCCGGCGCAGGGGATATTCCATGTTCGACTGGCCCGAGCAAAGCCAGACGTCGCCGACCATGACGTCGTCCGACGTCGCGGAGCCGCTTGGAGCCGTGACCGTGATCGAGAATGGTCCTCCGGCCGCGCGCGCAGGAAAATCCGCATTCCAGCGGCCGGTCCGGTTGGCCGTGACCGACCGTTGTTCTCCCGCGAAACTCACGGCGACGCGCTCCCTGGGCGCTGCGTCGCCGCTGAGGACGACGGGCCGATCGCGCTGGATCACGGCGTGGGGGCCGAATTGCGGATCGATCGTAGGCGCCGCTGCCGCTGCCGAGGCGGTAGTGGCGAGCAGGATCAATAGCGAACGAGTGGACATGGTACCCCCGGGACATCGACATGGAACTCGAACAGGTCGCCAATCTGCGGCTGGCGCGCGATTTCTTCGGCGCTCAGGAATTGTCGTGCGGTGGTGGCGTAAGCGCTGCGGAGATCGTCGCCGCCGAATGCGATTTTGGTGATGGCGGCGACGGGGAAACGAACGCGGTCGACGAGCTCACCTTGGGGCGTGTAACGGCGCGTTTCCCAGCCGTTGTAGAGGCTGATCCAGATGCAGCCTTCGCTGTCGATCGTCGGGCCGTCGGGGTGCCCGTCCGTTGGCTCGATCCGGACGAAGGACCGCGGTTCGCTGAGCGAACCGTCGCCGCGAATGTCGGCAACGTCGATCGTGCCCTTGAGCGTGTCGACAACGTATAAGAGGAGCCCATCGGACGAGACCGCCGGGCCGTTGGTGATCGCAATTCCGTCGATTGCGGTGCGGGTCAGAGTGCCTTCGCTAAAGCAGTAGAAGGCGCCCGTGCGGGCGCGTTCCCCATTGTCCATAGTACCGAACCACAAACGACCCGCAGGATCGACGGCGCCATCGTTGATACGATTTGCCGGACGGTCCGGCTCGACCTCGACGATCAGCTCGAACGCGCCGCTCTTCTCGTCGAAATGATAGAGGCCGGATTGAAGCCCGGCGACGAACCCGCCGCGTTCGGCGGGCAAGATGAACCCGACTTCTTCCGGCGCTTCCCAGCTTCGCCTGTCGCCGTTCGCCGAGTCATAACAATGGATCCGGTGCTTTTTAATGTCGACGAACCAGAGCGCGGGGTCTCGCTCGACCCACACGGGCCCTTCGCCCAACTCCGCAGCAATGGCCCACACATCCCGCGGCTCGCTCGCGGCCATGTCAGCGCCAGCCCGCGTCCACAAAATATTCGTGGCCTGTCATTCCGCGCGCGTCGTCCGACGCGAGGAAGGTCACCAGCGCCGCAACGTCGCGCGGCTCAAGGCGGGACTTGAGGCATTGCGCATCGACGATCTCGGCCTCGCCCTCCGGCGTGTACCATTGCATCTGGCGGGGAGTGCGGATGTTCCCGGGAACGACGCAGGTCACCCGGATATTGTCGCCGCCAAGCTCGCGAGCCAGCGAGCGGGTCAGCCCCTCGATGGCTGCCTTGCAAGTCTCGTAGAGAATGAGACCGGGCAGCGCGAGATGCCAGCTGATCGAGCCGAGGTTGACGATCACCCCGCCGCCTTTTGCGCGCATTCCGGCGACGACCGCCTGCGCGCAGAAAAATTGGTGCTTCAGGTTCACGTTTAGCCGGTCGTCCCAATAGGCTTCGCTAACATCCTCGATGCCGTGGCGGTCGTCGCTCGCAGCATTGTTGACGAGGATATCGATCGAGCCCCCGTCGTCGACCAAGCGCTGAATTAGCCGGGTAGTCGTGGGGGTGTCCATAAGGTCGACCTGCTCGAAGTGCGCGCCTGTCTTTGAAGCCAGCTCCTCGGATTCCCCATTCAGCTTATCGAAGAAGATGACGTCCGAACCTTGCTGCGCAAAGGCTTCGACGATACCCGCGCCGATGCCTGAGCCGCCCCCCGTGATCAGGACTCTCTTGCCGCGGAGGCTCGGATAAATTGCGCGCAACTCTTCGGCCAATCCCTTACCCCCCGATGTAGACGGTTTTCGTCTGCGTATAGAATTCGACTGCGGCGAAACCCTGCTCGCGCGCGCCGTAGCTCGATTTGCGAGTGCCGCCGAACGGTACGTGATAATCGACGCCGGCAGTGGGCAGGTTGACCATCACCATTCCGGCGCGGACGTGCCGGCGGAAGTGGCGCGAGTGCTTCAATGAATTGGTGACGATGCCCGCCGAAAGTCCGAACTGGCCGCGATTGGCGATCTCCAGCGCTTCATCATAGTCCTTGACCCTCACCGTGCTTGCGACCGGGCCGAAAACCTCCTCGCAGTTGATGCGCTGGTCGGGCGCCGTGTCGGCGATGACGGTCGGCGCCATATAATAGCCGCGCTTGTCGAGTGTGAGCGGCTCGCCGCCTGTGAGAACTTTGCCGCCCTCGTCTTTGGCGATGCCGACGTAGCGCAGGTTCTGCTCGAGCTGTTGCTCGCTGACCGCCGGGCCGATCTGTGTTTCCGGATCGAGCGCATCGCCGACGCGGAGCGACCGCGCTTTCTCCGCCAGCGCCTCGACGAAGCGGTCGTGGATGCCGTCGGTCACGATGACGCGCGACGATGCCGTACAGCGCTGTCCGGTGGCATAAAAGGCGCCGTCGATGGCGCAGGTCACAGCGCGCTCGAGATCGGCGTCGTCGAGAACCACCAGCGGATTCTTTCCGCCCATTTCGAGCTGCACGCGCGCCTGACGCATGACGGCCCCTTCCGCGACACTTGCGCCGACCTCCTGCGACCCCGTGAACGAAATGCCGTCGACCTCGGGATGGCTAACCATCGCGCGGCCGACGCCGCCTTCGCCGATCACGAGATTGAACACGCCTGGAGGGGCGCCGGCCTCGATCAGGATCTGGCCGAGTGCGTGCGCAATGGCCGGGGTCGGGGTCGCGGGCTTGAGCACGACCGTGTTACCGAACGCGAGCGCAGGAGCGGACTTCCAGGCCGGAATCGCGATCGGGAAATTCCACGGCGTAATCAGGCCGAACACCCCGACCGCCTCGCGATGGGTTTCGACGTCGATCGAGGGGCGTGTCGAATCGAGCGTCTGGCCGTGGCGGCGAAGCGCTTCGCCCGCGAAATATTTGAGGATCCGCGCCGCGCGCATCACTTCGCCCGTTCCCTCGGCGAGCGTCTTGCCTTCTTCACGCGACAACAGGGTGCCGAGCTCTTTGGCTCGGCTCATGACCAGCGCACCGGCTTTGTCGAGGACGTCCGAACGGACCTCCGGTGATGCTTGTGACCAGGCCGGGAAAGCCGCTCGGGCTGCCCTCACTGCTTCATCGACCTCTTCGGCGCCGCCTTTCGGATAACGGGCGACCACGTCGTCGAGATTCGACGGATTCACGCTCTCACCGTCGGCGTCGCGGCCAACCGTCGCCCCGTTGATGAGATGGCTCAGTGTATCGGTCAGCTGCATGGTTCCGTTAGCACGTGAGAAGCCCCCTGCTCGCCAGGTTGCGCATTAGAGCACGAGCACCGAATTCCCAGGCGGGAGCGTCGCGCGACGTCGAAACAACGTTCGCCAGCATGCCAAGTCTCGGTGTCGAGATCCGTACTTCGTCACCGATCTTGTGGGTAAAACCTCGGCCGGGCTCGTCGCGGTCGTCGGTGGGCGCAAACAAGGTTCCGAGCAGGAGCGCAAAGCCGTCGGGATAATGATGTTCGCTAAGGGCCTGCCGGACCAGCTCCTCCGGGTCGCGGCTGATCTCGCTCATCCGGCTCTGTCCCTGTAGTCGGAAACCGTCCAGACCGACGATTTCGAGTTCGACAATTGCCGATCGAACATCGTCCATGGTGAACGTGTCGTCGAACAAGCGGATGAAGGGACCGATCGCGCAGGATGCGTTGTTGTCCTTCGCCTTGCTGAGGAGGAGCGCGCTGCGGCCTTCAAAATCGCGCAGGTTCACGTCGTTGCCCAGCGTGGCGCCGCGAATTTCGCCAAGGCTGTTGACGATCAACACGACCTCAGGCTCAGGATTGTTCCAGCTCGAGTCGGAGCGGATTCCGATTTCTGCACCCCAGCCGACGCTCGCCAGCGGAGCAGTCTTCGTGAAAATCTCCGCATCCGGTCCGATCGCAACCTCGAGATATTGCGACCACATCCCATCCTCGATCAGCGCGTCTTTGAGGCGCGCCGCCCCATCGCTTCCCGGGACAACCGCGCGGATCGCGCCGCCGATATGCTGTTCGAGCCTGTCGCGGATTTCGCCTGCGCGGCGGAAGTCTCCGCGTGCGCTTTCCTCGATCACCCGCTCGACCGCAGAAACGGCGAAGGTGACGCCAGCCGCCTTGATCGCCTGGAGATCGACGGGTGCAAGGAAGCGGGTCGAGTGCAATCCCTCGAGCGTGTCGACTTCGAACAGGCGCTCGCCCGCCACGCGGGCAGGATGCTCGAGGTCCATGAGGTCGGCGATAGTCGGCGAGGAACGCGACACGTCCTCGACCACACCGCCGCGAATCATGACTGGAGTGGGGCCGTCCTCCAACAGCAAACGCCCGGCGAGCGTCGCTCCGTCGAGGTCTTCAGGCAGCATTGTACGAGTGAATTGCATCTGCTGAATTGTACTCGCTGCGGCATGCTGTGGTAGCGCTACCAATCGGCGCTTCGCCGCGTTAGTGTCAAGCTTTGACTGTTCGATTTCACGTTGCGGAAATCTGGGGAGAGAAGGGATGAGAATGCTGCGCGCGGGCCTGATGGCCGCCTCTGCCATGTTGACGGTGACGGCTCCCGCATCGGCGCAGAATAGGCCATGGCTGAATCCGTCGCTTGGCCCGGACGAGCGCGCAAGCCTCGCCATCCACCAGATGACGCAGGACGAGAAGCTGATGCTCGTCTTCGGCTATTTCGGAAGTGACTGGCAGGGCAAGAAGCCGCCCGCCGGCGTGCGCTACGGGTCGGCGGGCTATGTCCCGGGAATCCCCCGCCTTGGCATTCCTCCGCAGTTCCAGACGGACGCCGGCGTGGGCGTCGCCACTCAGGGCGGCGCGGCGGTCAAGCGCGAGCGCACGGCATTGCCGTCGGGCATCGCCACCGCGGCGACGTGGAACCCAGACCTGGCCTTCAAGGGCGGCAGGATGATCGGCTCGGAGGCGCGCGCGTCGGGCTTCAACGTCATGCTTGCCGGTGGGGTCAACCTTGCCCGCGACCCGCGTAACGGGCGCAACTTCGAATATGGCGGCGAAGATCCGTTGCTCGCGGGAAGTATGGTCGGCGCGGAGATCGCCGGAATCCAGTCGAACCATATCATCTCGACCACCAAACATTATGCGCTCAACGATCTTGAGATCGGCCGGAAGGGGCATGACGCTCAGATCGACCCTGCTGCCGCACGCATGTCCGACCTACTGGCGTTTCAATTGGCGATCGAGCGCGGCGATCCCGGCTCGGTCATGTGCTCGTACAACAAGGTCAACGGCGACTTCGCGTGTGAGAATGACTGGCTGCTCAATCGCGTGCTCAAGGGCGATTTCGGCTTCCGAGGCTATGTGATGAGCGACTGGGGCGCGATGCACAGCACCGTCAAGGCCACGCTCAGCGGCGAGGATCAGCAGTCCGGCTGGCCGTTCGACGACAAGCCTTATTATGGCTCGCTCCTCAAGGACGCCGTCGCGACAGGACAGGTGCCGCAGGCGCGGCTCGACGACATGGCGCGACGGGTGCTCCGGTCGTTGTTCGCGCACGGGGTTGTCGATGATCCGGTTACGGAAAACGCTCCAATCGATTTCACTGCGGACGAGGCGATAAGCCAGGCCGATGCCGAGCAAGGCATCGTCCTGCTGAAGAACCAGGGCGGTATGCTTCCCATCGCGCCGAGCACGCGGCGGATCGTGGTGATTGGCGGTCACGCGGATAAGGGCGTGCTCGCGGGCAGCGGCTCGTCCCTGGTTTATCCCCGCGGCGGCAATGCGGTATCCGGCCTCGAGCCGACCGGTTGGCCGGGGCCGGTCATGTACTATCCGTCCTCGCCGATGGATGAGCTCAAGCGGCTGGCTCCGAACGCGAGCGTGACCTTTAATGACGGCAGCGATCCCGCGGCTGCCGCGACTGCTGCAAGAGCTGCCGACGTGGCCATCGTCTTCGCTACGCAATGGGCAAGCGAGTCGATCGACGTTCCGATGAAGCTCGACGGGAATCAGGATGCGCTTATCGCTGCCGTTGCCGCGGCAAATCCGCGCACCGCGGTGGTGCTGGAAACCAATGCCGGAGTGACGATGCCCTGGGCCGAACGCGTGCCAGCGATCGTGGAAGCCTGGTACCCGGGCCGAGCGGGCGGAAAGGCGATTGCCAACGTGCTGACGGGCCAGGTGAACCCATCGGGCCATCTGCCGGTCACCTTCTACGCCGGCGAAGCGCAGCTGCCGCGGCCGGTCCGTCCGGGCGCGAATTCGGAGATGGACGAGTTCACTTTACCTTACTCGGAGGGGGCAGCGGTCGGTTACAAGTGGGTCGACAAAAACAATCTCCGGCCGCTGTTCCCTTTCGGGCACGGGCTTTCGTACACGAACTTCGATTATGCGCCGATCAGCGCCGCAGCTTCGCCCACAGGCGGTGTTCGAGTCCAGTTCACGCTTCGCAACAGCGGCAATCGTCCAGGCAGGGTGGTTGGACAGGTCTACGCGTCGCCCGTCGGCGGCGGCTGGGAAGCGCCGAGGCGACTGGTCGGCTTCGCAAAGGTTGAGCTCGCCCCCGGCGCGGCGCGGACCATTTCAGCTGATATAGATCCGAGGCTCCTCGCGACCTTCGATGAGGCTACGCACGCGTGGCATATCGCGCCGGGGACCTACACGGTAAGCCTCGGCGCCTCCTCGCGCGACCTGCGGAGCAAGACGGCCGTTACCCTGCCCGGACTGAGCCTACGGTCGAGCTGGCGGCCGGGGCAGGAAGCCGCTGCCCCGGCGCCGCGGCGCGGCGAGCGCGGCCGATGACCGCGTTGCGCCCGGGACGCTTGCTTGCGCTGCTTTTCCTGACGCTCGCTGCTTGCCTGCCCGTAACCACCGCGTTCGCGAAGCAACCGGCCGGACCTGCTCTTCAGCAATCCGACCAACCGTTCCGCCGCGGGGTCAATGTACTCGGCTACGATCCCTATTGGACGGATTCCAGCAAGCGCCGATTCGAATGGCGGCACTTTGCCGAAATCCGCAAAGCGGGCTTCGATTTCGCGCGCGTCAACCTCCAGGCGTTCAAGCATATGGACGCGCAAAACAGGCTTGAGCCGCAGTGGCTCGCCAAGCTCGATGACGTTGTTCGAGAGGCGCAGAAGGCGGGCCTTCGGGTCATTCTAGACGAACATGATTTCGACGTCTGTTCGCGGGACGTGGATGCATGCCGGACGCGATTGTCGGCATTCTGGCGGCAGGTCGCGCCGCGCTATTCGAATTCACCGCGGACCGTCGCGTTCGAGCTTCTGAACGAGCCCCATGACAAACTGAATGGCGAGGCGTGGAACGGCCTTCTCGCAGAGCTCCTCGCCATCGTTCGCGAAACGAACCCGACGCGGATCGTGGTGGTCGGCCCGACGCACTGGAACAGCCTCGCCGACCTGCCGCTTCTGAAGCTTCCGGCAGACCCGAACCTGCTCGTCACGTTCCATTACTACGAGCCGTTTCATTTCACCCACCAGGGCGCGACCTGGGCGGGTGAGGAGGTCAAGCGCCTGCACGGCGTCACTTGGGGCAGTAAGGCGGATCGCTCGGCGATGCAGGCCGATTTCGACAAGGTCAGGACCTGGTCCGACGCCAACCATCGCCCGATCTTGCTTGGCGAGTTCGGGGCATATGACAAAAGCGGGACACCCCTCGATCTGCGGGTCGCTTATGTAGGTGCCGTCCGGCGGGAAGCCGAGCGACACAGCTTCGGTTTTGCCTATTGGCAGTTCGAAGGTGATTTCGTGGTGTGGGACATGGCGAACCAACGCTGGGTCGAGGCGATCCGCAGGGCGCTCCTTCCGGGAAGCCGGCGAGGCGGAAGAAACTCTTCTCGCGGTGCCCGTCGGTCCGCCCTCTCCGATCCCAGCGGCGCATGGAATGAGCTAGGGCAGTAGTTCGTCCGCGCGCCCAATGTCCGTTATGGGTGGAGAGCGGACATTAGAACTGTATCCGCCAAACGACTTGCGGAGTTACAAATGTGCTCCGGACAGACTTGCCTGCGGCGTCCTTGGCGGGCGTCAGTTTCGATCGCTCTTGGATCACGAGGCATCCCATGGCGTCGAGGGCAGGAACTCCGCTCGCTTTCAAGACGTGGCAGCCGGCGACCGAACCTTTCTCGTCCACCAGGAGCATGTACTGCGCTGTGCCTCCCTGCATGCGATGAATAGCTTCCCTCGGGTAATCCTTTGCCGAGAAGTCCGAACGAATATCGCCTCTTGAGGGCACGGCAATTCGCCCGTTCTTCTCTCCATCTGCGTTCCAAAAATCCTCCAGGTCAGCCGTGCAGTCCTGCAGGCCTTTCATGAGCTCAGCCATGCTATCGAGGGTAAAGCTCACGTCGAGTTCTCCTTTGAGGCGAAGCCTGACGATCGCCGCTGAGCGCGCTTGGGCCATGTCGTTCGAGCTGAGGCGGAATTGGTACAGCGTCAGCTTCCCTTCACCATATTTGAGAGCCCAGGAAGGGATCGGGCGCGAGGCGAAATCCACCGTTCCTTCGAATTCCTCCGCAAACGCTGGAGGCCCCCGCCTATAAGTCGCTGTCAGCTCGTAATTCTCGCCGTTGGGCGCTGGAATTATGGCAAGTGTAACCGGTGTATTCGATCCACTATATTCTCGCATGGCCGTGCACTGCGTCACGCCATAGTCGAGGTTCCACGGCTTTGCAGGCTGGAGCGGCCTCGCGGCCGCGGCGGCAGAATTGTCCAGGCAGCCAATTATTGAAAAAGCAGAGATAAGGAAAACAAAGGCACGCATAACCAACATTTCCCCCCTCATTCCGCACTTGATCCATCTTCTTGGTAACCGCAATGGGCCCCAGCAGAGACACGCCAAGGTCTACAATGGGGTGGAAAGCGGACATTAGCTTGACTCTCAAATGGCGTGGGCTCTTCCTGCAAATGCTCGGCAAACAGGCAGGAACGCCCCAATGGTCGACGAGCAGAGTGACCGCCGAACTGGCGAGGACCGCAGGAAAGACAACAGGCGTAAGGACGGCGACCGACGGCAAGTCCCGCGCGATGGAGAACGCCGGCAGGACGATAGGCGAAGGGACGATCGGCGCGACTGATCGGCCGAAACGTAACGTCGAAGCTAGTGGTCTGTAACGGGTGAAAAGCTGACACTATTGGACGCCGCGACCTTTTCCGAAGGCGAAAAAAAAACGGAAAAAGGCCCGCCCCATGAACGCGGAGCGGGCCCCTTACGCGGCAACATCGCCCGGCAAAACGCCGTATTTTTTGAAGCGTTCCGAGGCGCTTGCAAAGGAAGAGGCGCAAAAGCAAAGCGGCCCGGCGAAAGGGGAGCCGAACCGCCTCGCGTAACGAGTGAGACCCGCCAGCCTAGCTGAGCGCGGGGCAGACGAGTCCCGGAGCTTCCATAGCACGATGCGAGATGCGAAGCGTGAGGATAAGTCGCCGGTCAGAAATGTCCGCAATGCGTGGAAAGCGGACGTTTACCGCCCATGTCCACAGCTGCCTCGGAGCGCTACTGCGCTTTAATCGCAAAGCGCTTATGTATTTGACTATTGGCGTTAAAAGGCCGAGCGCAACCTAGACGGCGGCCCTAGGGGGCCAATCATTGTCCCGCCGCTCTGTACCCCCTCGCTAGCGTTCCTCGAAGCGAAGGAAATCACTATGAACATGACCAACTGGTCCCGCGGCGCCGCCGCGGGCACGATCGCGTTGTTGCTGATGATCGGCGCGCC
>JBKPKF010000240.1:0-2627 GCA_046730995.1 Pseudomonadota bacterium | reverse complement strand
TGGGCTCACCGATGACATCGGCTTCATCACCATGCCCGACGGGCACCGGATCGCGGTCGCGATCTTCGCTCGTGGCGGAGCCAATCGGCCGCGCACGATCGCCGAAGCGGCACGGGCGATTTACGACGGCTTCACGCGGGTCCTGACGTGGCCGCTCGCGGCGCCTGCCTCTGCCTTCTCCGGCAACTAATTGCTTCTCCACATCGTTGCGCGCGGGAAGATCGGCCGCTCTCCGGAGGCTGATCTGGTCGACCGCTATCTGAAGCGCATCAGCTGGCCAACCAAGGTGACCGAGTTGCCCGATCGCGGAGGGAAGCTGCCGGATTTGTCGGCCGGGAGCGTCACAATTGTCCTCGACGAGCGCGGCAAGGGGCTTTCGTCTGTCGATCTCGCAAAGAAACTCGAGGCCTGGCGTGATGACGGCAAGCGCGAGGTGCGCTTCCTCATCGGCGCTGCCGATGGGCATGATGCGGCACAGCGCGAGAGCGCGGACCTTCTCCTTTCGTTCGGCGGTGCGACCTGGCCGCACCTGCTGGTACGCGCGATGCTTGCAGAGCAATTGTTCCGCGCGACATCGATCCTTGCGAACCACCCTTATCATCGCGAAGGTTAGCGGCGTGACTCGCGCCGTGCCTTTGCTCCTGCTTGCACCGCTCCTGCTGGCGACGAGCGCCCCGGTTCAACCGCAGGGCCAGACGCTCGACAGCGTTCTCCAGCGCGCGCGCGCAGAGCAGGGGTCCGCCCAAATCGAAGCGCGCCGTCTTGAGCAGGTTGCGGCACAGGCGCGAAGCGAGGTCGACAGGGTTCATGCCAGGCAGGCCGCCGCTGCGCAGGCTATCGAGGCTGCCGAGGCCCGGATCACGGCTGCCGACGCCAATCTCCGGCTCGTCTCCGCGGCCGCCGAGCTTCGCCGTTCGGAGCTCCAGCGCCAGCAGCAGCCGATCGCGTCATTGCTCTCCGGCCTGGCGATGATGGCGCGCCGCCCGCCTTTGCTCGCATTGGCTGACAGCAACGCGGGCACCGACGAGCTGGTCAAAGTCCGCGTGCTGCTGGATTCCACATTGCCCGTCATCCGAAAGCGTACCGCGGCCCTGTCGGCGCAACTCGCCGAAGAGCAGCGACTTCAGGGAGCGGCGGTGGCCGCGAAATCCGAACTGGTTCGCAGCCGCCAGGAGCTGCTCACCCGCCGCCAACAATTCGCCACGCTCGAAACCGAAGCGGTCAAAGTATCGGGCGCGGCCCAGGGGAAAGCTCTGGCGTCGGGCGACATTGCGCTGGCCGCGGGCGAGAATGTCGAAAGCCTGAAGTCGGCGGAGGCCGGCAGCCGGGCTGCATGGGCCATCGCTTCCAAACTCGCGGCGAGCGATCCTGCGCCGCTCCGTCCCTTCGAACCCGAAGGGCCGCAACTCCGGGCGCCCCTGCCTTATGTGCTGCCGGCGCAGGCCGCCGTCACGAATGGACTGGGATCGGTCGACGCAAATGGGGTGCGGTCGCGCGGACTGACGCTCGAGACCGGCCGCGGCGTCCATCTCGCCGTTCCCGCATCAGGCACGATCCGGTTTTCGGGGCCATTCCGCAACCATGACGGGGTCGTGATCATCGATCATGGCGGCGGCTGGATGAGCCTGATCGTGAACGTCGCCTCGCCATTGAAGCCGGGCGACCGCGTTCGCATCGGAGATCCGCTCGGGCGCGCGCTCGGGCGACTGGAAGTCGAACTGTCCCAAAATGGGCGCAGAGTGTCCCCCGCCCTCATCGCAGGTTCATCTCAAACTCTGTCAAATGGCCGCGAAGGCGGGTAAACGCGTTTCCGCCGAAATCCAGGACGAACTCTATGAACGCCATCCGCAAATTCCTGCCGCCGATCGCACTCGTCAGCGCGCTCGCGCTCGTTCCGGTCACCGCCAGCTCGTTCGCTGCGGCGGACACGACCAATTACGAGGAACTCGAGAAGTTCATGGCGGTGTATCAGCAGGTGAAGCAGCATTATGTCGTGCCCGTCGACGACCACACCCTGATCAAGGGCGCGATCGACGGCATGCTGTCTTCGCTCGACCCCCATTCCAGCTATGCGGAAGGGGCGGATTACGATGCGCTGAAGACCCTGATCGAGGGCAGCTACGGCGGCCTCGGCCTATCGGTCGGAATGGAGGACGGGACGGTCAAGGTGATCACGCCGACCGAAGACACTCCAGCGTGGAAGGCCGGAATCAAGGCGGGCGACTAGATCACCCATATCAACAGCGAGCGCATCTACGGCTTCACGCTCGACGAAGCGGTCGAGAAGATGCGCGGCAAACCCGGTACTCCGATCAAGCTGACGATCGTCCGCAAGGGCCGCGACAAGCCGTTCGACGTCACCCTGGTCCGTGAAGAGATCAAGCTCCGCCCGGTCAAATGGGAAGTCAAGGAAGGCATCGGCTACCTCAACATCAACCAGTTCGCCAACGGCACGGGCGATGCGACCGAAGCGGCGATCACGGCGATCGACAAAGCGACGGGAGGCCAACCGCTCGGCTATATCGTCGACCTTCGCTCGAACCCGGGCGGATCGCTCGACGAGGCCATCCAGGTGAGCGACGCCTTCCTCGACAGCGGCGAGATCGTGTCGCAGCGCGGCCGAGAGA
>JBKPKF010000239.1:0-24937 GCA_046730995.1 Pseudomonadota bacterium | reverse complement strand
CAATCAGCCCCGCCTTTGACGCGACATAGTTCGCCTGTCCGGGGTTGCCGGTCACCCCGACGACGGACGTAATGGAAATGATCCGGCCGAAGCGGGCCTTCATCATCGGCCTGGCCGCCGCGCGCATCAGCCGAAAGGCGGCCTCGAGGTTGATCCGGATGACCTCGTCGAACTCCTCGTCCTTCATGCGCATGAGGAGGTTGTCGCGCGTAACACCGGCATTGTTGACGAGGATATCGAGCTGTCCGCCGAGGGCCTCGACGGCCTGCGGCACGAGTTGGTCGACCGCCGCGCCGTCGGAGAGGTTGCACGGCAGCGCGACGTGGTCGCCGCCGAGCGTTGCGCGAAACTTCTCCAGCTTCTCGACATTGCTCCCGGACACCGCGAGCCGCGCCCCCTGCCCTGCCAGCGCATTGGCGATCGCGCTCCCAAGCCCACCGCTCGCGCCGGTCACCAATGCGGTCATGCCCGTTAGATCAAACATATCCTCGTCACTCCCGCGAAAGCGGGAGTCCCGCTTTCTTACTGCAAATGACGCCGCCAGAAGGCAGCGGGATCCCCGCTTTCGCGGGGATGACGGTTAGAGCTCCTTCGCGAGCGCTTCGATGTCCTCGATTGTCACAACGCTCGTCACTTTCGCATCGGGCGCGATGCGCTTCACCATGCCGCCGAGCACCTTGCCGCCGAGCTCGATGAACTCTTCAACCCCTGCGCTCGCCATATTCGCAACGCTCTCTCGCCAGCGGACCATTCCGGTGACCTGCTCGACCAATTGATTGCGGATCGTGTCGGGGTCGCTTTCGGACTGGGCCGTGACATTCGCATAAAGCGGAACGGCGGGTGGTCCGACAATCACGTAGCTCAGCGCGTCCTGCATCGCGTCCGCGGCGGGTTGCATCAACGGGCAATGGAAGGGCGCTGAGACTGGTAACGACACCGCGCGTTTTGCACCCATGTCCTTCGCCAGCTCGATCGCTCGATCGATGGCGCCCTTGTGCCCGGAAATGACGACCTGAGTCGGGTCGTTATCGTTGGCGACAGTGCACACTTCGCCCTGCGCAGCTGCATCCGCGATCTTCTGCGCAAGCGCGAGATCAGCTCCCAGCAAGGCCGCCATCGCGCCCTGGCCAACTGGAACTGCCGCCTGCATAGCTTGCCCTCGCAGCTTCAGTAGCTTGGCGGTGGTCGCGAGGTCGAACGATCCTGCCGCGCACAGGGCGGAATATTCGCCGAGACTATGCCCCGCGACGAAGCTTGCCTCCTTCAGATCAACGCCGCCGTCCTTCATCAGCGAGCGGAACACCGCGAGCGAATGCGCCATGATCGCGGGCTGTGCATTCTCGGTGAGTTTGAGTTCGTCCTCGGGCCCCTCGCGCATCAGCCGGAACAGATTCTGCCCGAGCGCCTGGTCCACCTCATCGAATACATCGCGCGCGGTACGGCTCGCGCCGGCAAGCGCAGCGCCCATGCCGACGGCCTGGCTGCCCTGCCCCGGAAAAAGGAATGCGCGCATCGTTCCCCCTGCTATGAACCGTCGGGGCGACTAAGCCGACATAGGGCGATTGCCAAGGGCGGGAGGAAGCATGACTGGGGAGCGCCAGGCACGACTGCTTGGACCTTGGCTGACATTCGCGCTCGTCATCGGCGGTATCGTTGGATCGGGCATTTTCTATCTGCCCGTGGCGCTCGCCCCGCTTGGAGGCAGCGTACCGATCGGCTGGCTGATCAGCGGCATTGGCGTGATGGCCATGGCCTATTGCGCGTCGCGGATCGTCAGCTCGGATGGCGGCGGCCTGCAGTCCTACGTCGAACATGAGCTTGGCCCGGCGGCCGGTTTCATGGTGACGTGGATGACATGGAATTCGTCGTGGATCGGCGTTCCTGCGGTTGGGCTCGCCACTGCAGCCGCCCTTGGCCGGGTTGTTCCGAGCTTGGCGGGCCACCTGGTCGCGCAGTCGTTCTTCTTCATTGTTTTCCTGACGCTCGTAAACCTGCGCGGGATCAAGGCGACTGGAGAGCTCAACTTTGTCACCGTGCTGATCAAGGTCTTGCCGTTGATCGCAGTCGTCGCCATCGCGGCGATGCTGGGACTGGGGGGCAGGCCGCTTCAGGACATCGGCGATCCAGCGCCTTCCTTCAGCAACATCGCCACTGCCTCGGCCCTGTGCCTCTTTGCTGTCACCGGTTTCGAATTCTCGCTTTCTCCTGTGGGCAAGATCCGCGAGCCGGAGCGCAATCTTTCCCGCGCTTTGGTCATGGGCGTCGGAGCGGTCGCCATTATTTACTTGCTGACCACGCTGTCGCTCAGCCTCATCATCCCGAACTCCCAGATCGCCAAGTCGATCGCGCCATTTCCCGACGCAATCGGCAGTTTTTGGGGAGAGGGCGCGGCAACTCTTGCTGCGCTCGCAATGGCCATCAGTGCGTTCGGTACGCTGATGGTCGCGATGCTTGCGTCTGGTGAGATGTTCTACTCGATGGCGCTGCGCCGCGACATGCCGCGCTTTTTCGACCGAACCAACCGCTTCAACGCTCCTTACGCAGCGCAACTGGCGAGCGTCGCTTTGGGGTTCATCCTGCTCGGCCTCAACGCCGCCAAGGGAACAACCCAGCTTTTCACGTTCATCACGCTGCTCGCCGCCGACGCAGTTCTGTACCTTTACTCTGCGGCGGCAATCGCGGCTGCGCTCAAGGACAAGAAACCGTTGACGACTTTCGCCACAATAGTTGGCCTCGCCTTCGTCCTGTTCGCTTTCTACGGTTCAGGGCTCGAAGCCTTCCTGCTGTCGCTCGGCTTGGCTGCCTTGGGCGGCCTCATCTTTGTGATCAGAAGGCGTTGGATAAGACCGGCACCACAGGTCGCGATGGCCGAAGACTGAAATGCCACGTGTTGAGGGGCACTGAGATGATCGAGACCGACACCGACGAAAGCAAAATGGGTTTCTGGATGACGTCGGCGCTGGTCGTGGGGACGATCATCGGCGGGGCGATTTTCATGTTGCCGGTCAGTCTCGCACCGCTCGGTCTCAACGCCTCAATCGGCTGGGTGATCAGCGGGCTCGGTGCGATGTGCATCGTCTTTGGGCTCGCCCAGATCTCCCGTTTCGGCGGCGAAGGAATCCAGGCGAACATCGAGCGGGAATTTGGGGCGACGAGCGGATTCCTCGCAACCTGGTCGTTCTGGGTCTCCAATTGGGTCGCGCAGGCATCGGTCGCGGTCGCGACGGCATCGGCGCTGTCGTTCATCGGTCCACAATTCGGTGGGGGTAGCTGGGTCGTTGGGATTGCTGTCGGCTGCGTCCTGTTTCTCACTGCAGTCAATGCCATCGGCGTGCGGGCGGCCGGGGGACTTTCGATCGTAACGGTAGCAATCAAGATCCTGCCGCTGCTGGCCGTGATCTGGCTGTTCATCCAGCGCGGCGCCAGCGGGGCAGCTTACGAACCGTTCGCGCCGGTGCCGATTACGTTTGCCAATGTCGCCACCGCGACCGCGCTGACCTTTTTCGCGCTGACCGGTTTCGAAGCCGCAACCGCGCCGGTCTGCAAGATCCGGAATGCATCGCGAACCATTCCTCGTGCGCTCCTGGGCGGAACCGCCTTTGTTGCGCTGCTCTATCTTGTTGCTGGAACGGGCATCCAGATGCTGTTGCCAGCAAACCTCGTTGCGTCCTCGCCGGCCCCCTTCGCCGACGCGCTGGTCTCCAGCTGGGGACATGGCGTCGCGTCCTTTGCCGCGTTGGCCATCGCAATCAGTGCGTTCGGCTGTCTCAACTGCCTGATCCTCGGCACCGGTGAGCTTGGCTATTCGATGGCGCTCAGGGGCGATCTTCCTTCCGTGATGGCGCGAACCCGCGGCGCGAACACGCCATTTGTCGCGCAGGCGATTGGATCGGTGCTGTCCATCCTTTTGATCCTTGCCAACAGCAGCCGCGCCACCGCCAACCTTTATACGTTCATCATCCTGCTTTCGACGGCGGCGGTGATCGTCGTCTATCTCGCCGGCGTATTGGCGGCCTGGAAGGCGAATCGATCAATCGGCGCTCGCTCGGTCTTCGTTGTCGCGCTGCTGTTCATCGTCTTCGCGATCTACGGGACCGGCCTCGAAGCCGACCTGTGGTGCCTGGTGCTATTGGGCGTCGGCCTTGCAATCCGGGTCGTTATGCGGCGCCTGAATTCGCGAGCCGACTCCAGCCTGGCGGTGGAGGCGAGCTAAGCCGTGCTTCGGGGATCATGCGCCTGAGCTTTTTCGAGAAGCTCCTGAGGCACACTTCGCTCGTGCCCAGCGGTCCCGCTTCATAGCTCGACGATTGCATGCCGAGTTGCACCCGCGTGATCAGCTCGGTGTCCTCCGAATTGACGCGCCGGTTGATCCGCCAGTTGAGATAGCGGGCCGCCTTCATCTCGCGGCGGTCGTCCGGAAGCGCATAGCTGACCTCCCGGAGCAGCGATTCCGTCGCGCTGACCGGGATGAACTGCATGAAGTCGACCTGGTCTGCGTAAATGTCGAAGGCGACGTTGGGAAACAGCTTGTAATAGAGCCACTTACGCTGGTGGGTCTCCGGCAGGTGATCGACTCTCGGCAAATAGCGCTGATAGGCGCGTTCCGACGGATTGGCCGATGCCTTGTCGACCAGGTCGCCTTCCATCTTGTCGACCCAGTCCTTCGCCTCGATCCGGTAGCTCTTGCCAAACAGGCGCGTGAGGCCTGGATGGCCCACCGGGATGTGGAGGTGGTCGGAATAATTGTCGGCGATCGTCTTCCAGTTGAGCGGCCGGTGTCGAAGCCTGACAGGCGCCAACGGCTTCAGCTCCTCGAAACGATACGGCGCGATTTCGTCTTCATAAGGCGCCATCATATCTGCGACGGAAGGCAGACCCGCTTCGAGCGCGACGAACAGGAAGCCGCGCCAATTCTCGAGCCGCACCGGCTTCAGTCCCAGGGTCTCCGTCTGGAGATCGGGATATTCCTGGCGGTGCGGAACGCCGACCAGTCGCCCGTCACGGGCATAGCTCCACGCATGATACGGACACGTCAGCACCTTCGAGCAGCCCCCGGTGCCATCGACCAGCCGCGATCCGCGATGGCGGCATACGTTGGAAAAAGCCCGAATTTCCCCATCGTCACCACGGATTACGAATACGCTTTCGCCCAGATATTCTAGCGTTCGCCACTCACCGGGCTGGGAAATCTCGCTCTCGTGGCACACGACCTGGGGTGCGGCGCGCAGGAATGCCTTCTTCTCCGCCTCGAAAAATTCCTGATCGTAGTAGAGCCAGCCAGGCAGGCTCATATTGTCGAGGGGGTCAGCGGCCGGCTGGACGGATTTCAGGTGCGTCGCCATTGTCCCGCATGTGCCACGACGGTCGGAATGGCGCAATGAAACGCTAATCAACGGCTGTTACGCGGCCGGGTGTTTTAGGGGAGAAACCGAGTGAGCGTAGAAAGTGTCGCGCGCAAGTGGCACGACCAACTCTTCAGCGCCGAACCCGTCGACCATGCCCGTGCAGAAGCCGCTGTGCGGGCCGTCTATCGTGCCGCCGGGATTCCCGAGCCTGAGCGCTTCCTGTGGTGCGCGTCGCCGCTTGAGGCGGCCTGGTCCGCACTGCTCCTCATCGGCAAGGACAAGAACTATAACCACGCGGTCTACGAAGACATCGAGCGTCTCAAGACCGGCAAGGACAAGCTCGCGAAGGCGCGCGCCTCGGTCGCGGACCGCCTTGGTATCCACGAGAACGAGGTCGAAGGATATTTCGGCCTGGCCTTCTACCGAGCGGACGAGACAAATCCCGTTACGAAGAGCCTTCAGAAGAATTTTGACGCGTGGATGGCCCGCGCCCAGGCCGGCGATGACTTTCTTGCTGCGCACAGCAGGGGCCCATTCAAGCCGCTCCACGACCTCGAACACGCATTGCATTTCGAGGGGGAACGGCGCGGCGTTGGCTCCTTGTACAAGGAAGGGCTGGCTAAGGCCGGGGGCAAGCAGATCGCCATCCTGGGCGGGCGGTCGGCGCATCACCGGCTGTACGGCAATCTGGCTTATGTCGAGATCGCGATCGACGAGGCCCTGGCCGAAGCCGGCAAGTTCGAGCCTACCGACCTGCAGCGTACCCTATGGGCCGCGTATGAGGCATGCGGCATGTGGTGGCCGTGTCACCAGGGCGTGGTCTTCTCCGAGCGGCCGGTCGCGTCCGAGCTTGCGACCGACGGACCGCGCATGGAATGGGCCGATGGCTTCACCGTGGGCGGAAAACCCGAAGCGAAATCGGTTCGTGCAAAGGTCGCGCCGACTGCAGCGACAACCGCTGCAGCCGAAACGCCAAGCATCCTTCGTGCGGAGCTTCCCGCGCGCCACGACGAACGCCTCGCCTACCTTCGCGGGCAAGCGCCGGCCCTGCCGCTCCTCGATCGCTATCTGGCGGGGGAGCACGAACAAGTCTGGAATGAGTTGGTCGCTGTGGGAGAGACGGCTCTCGGCGAAGATCATGCCCCCGACGCTGTAGCCGTCGCATATGAGACCATGCACCGCGTTGCGCAAAACGTCGGCACGATTGCCGACCGGCTCAACGGAATGGATTATCGCTTCGTCTATCCGGGCTCTGAGGGTGGCCTTTTCGGCTTGCGCAAGCCGCGGGTGCATAGCCCGCAGGTCCCGCCTGGCGCCGACGTCCGCTCGAAAGTTGCCGAACTGGAGAGCGTAATCGGCGGTCCGATACCGCTGTCACTGCGCGCCTTTTTCGAAGTCGTCGGTGAGGTCAACTTCAACGGCGATCACCCGTCCCTCGCGCCGAAAGACTCCGACGTGACGCCGGACCCGCTGATGGTCTGCAGCGTCGAAGACGCCATCGCGATGATCGAGTCCGAGGACCGCGATGAAGATGAACCACTTCTCATCGACTTCGCGCCAGACGCGCTTCATAAAGCGAACATCAGCGGCGGCGCGCCTTATTCGATAACAGTTCCCGCGCTTGCCGCAGACGCGAAGGTGGATGAGGAACCGCACGAAGTGGCCTTCGTGCAATATCTTCGCATCGCTATCCTGGGCTGGGGCGGCTTCCCGGGCTGGGAGACGGCGCGAGGACCGCTGCCACCCGAGCTCGATCGGCTGCGCGAGGGACTGATTCCCTTCTAGCGCCTTGCCTTTCCGGCGCGCTTCAGTCATAGGCCGCCGCGCTGGCGCGAGAGGCTGACCTTTCGCGCTAGTTTAGTTTGGAAGACAGCCGGAGGGGCGTGCCACTGGGGCACGTCAGCGATCGGCCAAAAGAGAGAAGTGAAACATGCCGCTCTACGAGCATGTTTTCCTCGCGCGCCAGGACCTTGCTCAGGCCCAGGTCGATGCGCTCGCGGAAAACGCCAGCAAGATCGTCGAAGACAATGGCGGAAAGGTCGTGAAGACGGAGACTTGGGGTCTTCGCTCGCTCGCCTATCGGATCGCCAAGAACCGCAAGGCGCATTACGTGGCGCTGGACCTCGACGCGCCCGCAGCCGCCGTTTCGGAGCTCGAGCGCCAGTCGAACATCAACGAGGACATCATCCGCTTCCTGACCATTCGCGTCGACGAGCATGAAAAAGGCCCGTCGGCGATGATGCGCCGCGGCGACAAGGAGCGTTCCTCGCGCGGCGATCGCGGCGACCGCGGCATGGATTTCCGCCGTGAAGAGGAGGTCGAATAATGGCCCGCGCATTTTTCCGCCGCCGCAAGTCCTGCCCCTTTTCGGGCAAGGACGCGCCTAAGATCGATTACAAGGACATCCGCCTGCTCCAGGGCTTCATCTCGGAGCGCGGCAAGATCGTCCCCTCGCGGATTACCGCGGTCTCATCCAAGAAGCAGCGTGAGCTCGCGCGCGCCATCAAGCGCTCGCGCCACCTCGGCCTGCTTCCGTACATCGTGAAATAAGGAGGCAGGACCATGGAAGTCATCCTGCTCGAGCGCGTCGAGAAGCTCGGCGCCATCGGCGATGTGGTGAAGGTCAAGAACGGCTTTGCCCGCAATTACCTTCTGCCGCGCAAGAAGGCGCTCCGCGCCAACGACGCCAACCGCAAGCTGTTCGACGCGCAACGCGCGCAAATCGAAGCCGACAATGCCGCCAAGCGCTCTGACGCCGAGAAGGCATCGAAGGGCGTCGAGGGCAAATCCGTCCAGCTGATCCGCCAAGCGTCCAACGTCGGCCACCTCTACGGTTCGGTCAGCGCGCGCGACATCGCCGAGGCGCTTGAGGGCGTGGGCGCGAAAGTTGCCAAGAGCCAGGTCGTGCTCGACCGCCCGATCAAGGCGATCGGCTTGCACGAGGTGAAAGTGGCTTTGCACCCCGAGGTCTCGGTGACCGTCAAGGTCAACGTTGCCCGTTCTCCTGAGGAAGCCGACCTTCAGGCCCAGGGCGTCGACGTCCTCCAGCAGATGTTCGAGGAGCAGGCGGCGCCGATCGCCGCCGAAGACCTCGCTCCACAGGCTGAGGAAGCTTCCGAGGAAACTACAGCGGAGGCTACCGCTGCCGAGGAAACCGCTCCTGCTGAAGAAGAGCAAGCGGCCGCTCCTGCCGAGGAAACGGAAGCTTCAGCGCCAGCCGAGGGTGAAGAAGGCCAGGGCTGACGAAGCTCGGTCGACATCCGAAACATGGCCGTCGACCCACGCCGGGTCGGCGGCCTTTTTTCTTTGTGCGACAAGCGGTTCGTCGCATCACTGGCCCGGCCGAGGGAACGGTTACGCCCGCGTCCCGGTTTATGCACCAGAGCATTCGCGGGGCCTGTGAGGGAGAGACGTTATGGCTGACGAACGCGACAAGGAACAATTCGATACCGAAGGCAAAAGTGACCGGAAGACCACAGGTCAGCAGGGTCAACAGAGCGAATTCGGCCAGCAGCAGGGCCAGCCCGCCGGCGGGCTCGGTTCGCAGGAGACCATGAGCGGCCAGGGCTCCACCGGCCGGGGTGACGAAGGCAGCTTCGGCAGTCAGAGCTCTAGCGGCCAGCCCCAAAGCGGAAGCGATAGCGATACGCTAACGACCGACCAACGCAGCGGCCTCGGCCAGAGCTCGAGCGGTCAATCCAGCTCGCAGGGCGAGGGCTTCATCGGGTCGCAGGAAGGCGGGTCGGCGGGCTCCACTGGCGGCACCGATTTTGCCAAGCAGGGCCGCGGCGCGCTCGACGATGAGGACGAAGAGTCCGGCAAAGGCCCATCCGGAGGCGATTTCGGAAGTAGCTCCGGCGGCAGCGACGTCTAACGTCCAGCCGTCCCGAAAAGGCGCCGCGCTCCTCTGGGGGCGCGGCGTTTCTTTCAGGCAGGCTCTTTCGCGAGGAAGGCCGACTCCCGCTCGATCCATTGAGCGAAGCTCGGCCGCGACAGGATCGAATCGACGTAGGCGCGAACCCGGCCGTGGCGCTGCGTATCGATCTCGCAACACAAGTGCGCCAGGTTTACGAACGGGCTTGCGACGGCAATGTCAGCCAAGGTCAGCGTGTCGCCGACCAGATAGCCCCCCGCATCCGGCACGGTCTTTTCGAGATAATCGAGGATCGGCGGCAGTTCTTCACGCTCGGCGGTGTCGGCCGCCTCCAGGTCTCCGGGTCTGCCGATGAAGCGCGGAGCGACGATCCGGTTGAAGAACATCTTGGCGCCGCAAGCGACCAGGATCGTATCTGAAAACTCATCGAACCAGATGACTTTGCCGCGCGCTCGCGGCTCCATCGGAATAAGCTCGGGATCCGGTTGCTTCGCTTCCAGATAGTGGATGATCGCGCTTGAATCCGCGAGCGTATAGTCGCCATCGCGGAATGCCGGCATCTTCTTAAACGGGCTGGCCTCGAGATATTCGGGCGAGTGACTGGGAAAGCCGGTTGGCTGCAATTCGAGTTCGATCCCCTTCTCCCCGGCGTAAGCGAGCACCTTGCGGACGTAGGGCGAAAGCGAAGATCCGAAGAGAATCATTGGAATGCCTTTCCTGAGACGACTGACGGCGGCAGCCGCTACCGAATTCGGTAATAGTCGGCGATCCGGTCGAGCGCGATAGTCAGAACGAGCTTGCCCGCGCGCGCCGGCCAGCCGAGTGCGGTTTCGGCTTCGCGCATGCCGTCGCCCGCGCAAACAACGCGCCAGAGGATATCGGCGAGACCCGAGCCGGCATGCGCGATTGCGTTGTCGAAGCGTTTGCGAGCGTCGATCTGCGTTCCGCTGGGATCCGGTCGCGGGGCTGAACCGCCGCGGCCGTTGGCTACCGGCGCGAAATTCCAGGCCATCGTGATCCGCGGGGATAGCTGCGCGCGTTCCCAGTCCGCCCGAAGCCGCTCGCCCGCTTCATATTGGCGCTTCGTTACAAAGCCCCGGACGAACAGCCAGCCGAGCGGCGATTCGAGCATGTTCACGCTTACCGAACGAACAGAGGCCCCTTGAGGCACACCGCGCGCGATCTCACCACCCTCAACTACCTGCTCTCTCAGCAACCGCTTCTCCAATTTCATTACTGTCATCCTCCCGCATGAGTCGGAATGCACTTGCCATATCGGCAAGCCTGTAGGACAGTAGAGAAACCGTTTTGGTTACAGGATCGGATCGATGATCACACGGATCAGGGAAGTGCGACGGGCGCGCGGGATGACTCTCGACGATGTCGCCGGGCGCTGCGACCCGCCGACGACGCCGCAGACGATCGGCCGCCTCGAAACCGGCACTCGTACCGTGTCCGTCGGCTGGCTCAATCGCATTGCCAATGCTCTTGGTGTCGAGGCGCAGGATCTGGTCCAGGGCGGCGAGACCGCGGAGCTCAACGTAGCCGCGATCCTCGGCCCATCTGGAGCGACTGCGCCCAGACGCTCCGCCATCGTCGTTCCGCCCCGCATCAACGATGGCCAAATCGCTGTAATCGTATCGGCCGGCATCGGCGATTATCGCGCGGGCGACGAAATCTGGTGCGATGCGCTCCAGCCCGAAGATTACGGACGGGCACTCAACCGAGACATCCTCGTTCCGCGTCCCGCCGGGCGCTTTCTCTTCGGCCGATTGATCAACCGCGATGAGGAAAAGCTGCAGATCCTGCCGTTGGAGGCCGGCGGCCGTCAGCAGGTGGTCGCCAATCCGCCGTGGCTCGGGGTAGCGGTCAGGCTGGTGAGGAACCTTTAGCCGATCTTTTGTGCAGATAGTCGGCAGCGGCGAGATCCTGCACGACATGCCCGAGCGACTTGTAGATTGTGATCTGGCTATCGTCCTCGCGGGCTCGAACGCGCCCGGCGAACACGTCGCCGATCTCGCAGATCACATGAGTGTCATCGACCAGGCCAGCCTCGCGCGCAGCCGCTAGCTCGGCGGCCTGCGCCAGGACGCCGGGGCGATAATCCGCAACGTATCGAGCCTTGGCGACGAGCGCCGTGTCGACCTCGACTGGCCCAAGGTAGCTCGAACCGACCAGATTGACGTGAGTCCCGGGCTTCACCCAATCGCCAAAGAGGATGGGCTCAGCGGAAGAGGTGACCGTGCAAATGACATCGGCTCTGCCCGCGGCTTCCTGCCCCTCCATCACGGTATTGATTGTCTGCCCAAGCTCCTCGCTCATCCGCCCGGCGAGTTCGCGCGCCCTTTCGGCCGATTGTCCCCACAGCAGGATTTCGCGGAACGGCCTCACCAAAGGCAGAGCGCGCAGGTGGGATTCCGCCTGCAGTCCGGTTCCGAAGATGGCGAGCACTTCGGAATCGGCGCGGGCTAGTGCGTCCGTCGCGGCGGCAGTGGCGCAGGCCGTGCGGATTTTCGTGATGGGCTCTGCGTCGGCGATGCAGCTCACTTCGCCGGTTACTCCATCATAAGCGACCACGACGCCTCGGTGCCGAGTGCGTCCGGGCCGGTTCGGATCGCGGAACACGCTGATCAGCTTGGCTCCGAAGGTCGAAAGGGCGGCCAATTCGCCCGGCATGGTTCCGAACATCTGGTTGTCGCCGACCGTGAAGATCTGCCGCAGCGGCTGCGGCCGCTCGCCGCTCGAAAGCGCAGCCATCGCGCGCCGCATCGCATCGATGCAGCCGGGATAATCAAGCAACTCTTCGACTTGAGCCGCGTCGTAAAAAGCTATCGTCATATCGCTGCTCTGTACAACGCAGCGAAGGTTCGGCAACTTCGTTCAACTGGCTGATGGTGGGCGGTGACGGGCTCGAACCGCCGACCCTCTCGGTGTAAACGAGATGCTCTACCAACTGAGCTAACCGCCCGAACGGCCTCGCGTGCCACGCATGTGCGAATTCGGCAAGCGCTGGGCTGGCAGGCTAGATGAGCTCGCCCGGAATCCTCAGGACCGCGTCCACCTCCGCGGCATCGACCGCGAAGGTCAGGTCCGGATTGAATTGCCGAAGTTCGAATCCGGTTGCCGAGCGTCGCACCAGTTGCTTCAACAGCACGCGTTCGATGCCGCTCTGTTCCGCTTCTGCCGGTCGAAGCCGGGCCAGCACGTCATCGCCAATCCTCGCCGGCGAGCGGGGCGACACCGCGACGCGCGAACCTGGGCGAAAGCGCGGCCACATCGAATCGCCAACGACGGTCACTGCGAAAGCATCGGGATCGGACACGAGACTGGGCGGCCGCGAAATGCGTTCGATCAACTCGCCGGGGCGAATCTCGGTCAGCTCTATCTGGCTTCCGGATCCGCCCCATTCTCCCGCCAAGGCGGAGACGATCAGCGGGATCGGTGGTAGCGGAGCGGAGGTCCACGCCGATCGGGAATCTCCGATTTGACCTGCGGCTCCGCTTGCGACTGGGCGACGAACTTCGGAGCTGAGGCGCAGCGCTTCGAATTCCGCGAGCGATGAATCGGCGGCTGAAAGCAGTTTCTCGAGGGTCCGGCGTGATGGGTTCCCATGCCGTCGCATGTCCGCCCAAACGGTGCGGCTGACGCCCGCTTTCACCGCCCAGGCGTTGGGCGAGAGTTCCTCAGGCCTGAAGCGCATGAGATCGCGATAGATCTGGGATTCGCCGAGCGGAGCCATTCCACACTATCGCGTCCGACCGGACTTACGACAACGTTAGATTAGTCTGACTTTCGTATCTTGACACAATGTTAGACTTGGCTAACTTTCGCTTATAATGACGCAGGAGCGGCGCTCGAGATTGTCAAATAACCGGGACCGGCCCGATTTCGCCGAAATAGCGCCTCAATGTCAGGCTCGTATGTGGGGCGAGTTCGACAAACACCCGCCGGTCATCGTGCGGATCGGCCCGCCGAATGAAGATCCCCTCCTCGACCATCGTTTTCAGCCAGCGCAGCGCGGTGGTCGCTGGTACCGCCGCGGCAATGCAAAGGCTCGATACCGGAACGCGCAGATTGGAGCTTTCGGCTTGAAGCAGATCGAGCAGCATGTCCCACGCAGGATCGGCAAACAGCTCCTCGGCAAAGTACCGGCTCCGCAGGCGTCTCGCCCGGATGACGGCGCGAACCGTCTCGAGTGGCACTTCAGGTGCATCGGCGCGAGGCTCGGATTCGAACGCGCGGACGCTTGCCGAGGGGCCGGTGGACAGCCGGGCAAGCGTGGCCGCGATCCTGCTGACCTCGTCGCTCAGCTGCCGCAGCCTGGCAGCGTTCTTATCGGCAGTCATGTCCGATAGCCGGTCCGCCCGCCTCGCTGCCGAAATGGCGATCGCAAGCGCCGCGGCCCGCTGCGTCTCATCGCCGTCTACGACGACCTCGAAAGTGGCGCTGAGCGCATGGGCAGCCACCGCATCGAGCGCTCCGCTCGTCACCGCCAGGACCGCGCCGTAGCGTCCCTCGGCAACATCGCTCCTCACATGATCGAGAAGGTCCTGCGCCTCGCTCTCGCCGGCACCCCCGCCAAGCTCGATCCACAGCGCGGATGCCGCGGCCTGCCGCTTCATTCGCTCAGCCGCCTCGGCGAGCGGGACCGCGTCAGCGAGGCGCAGGCCAGAAATCGAGACGGCTGCGCGCCCGCGCGCCAACGCCGATTCCGAATCGCCGCACACCAGTATTGGCGGATGATCGAAACTATTTGCGCGATTTTGGCTGTAGCTCAGATAGCTGTCCATGGGTCCATACCCCGCGACGAGCGACCGAGCGGGAGCGACAATAACGCGCATAGTGGACAAAAGTCAGGTCAATTTCGCGTCCAAATCGGATGCAATCGCAATCCGCCGGTAATGGCCTGTGCTTAGTTCGGCGGGCTCGAGGAGTCTGAATTTGCATCGTGCCCGAAATCACGCCGCCGCACGCGAAAGGGCGCGTTGGCTTGATGAGCTTGCACAGGCCATCGACCAGGCCCAGCGACTGACTTGGCGATTGGGAGTGCTGGAGGGCGACAATGAGGAAGCCCGGTTGCTCTACGCCCGCCTGGAAGCGGCACATTCCGAAGTCGAATCGCTGCGCTTCGGCGACTGGCTCGACGTCCGGAATGAAATCGATCCAAAATGGCTCGAGGGCCTCTTGAACGGCGGCGGTCCGCTTTCACACGCGCGCGGCCGTTAGGTCAAACGCCCTCCGGCAGGTCACCACCGCCGGCGAATGGTTCGATGAAAGGCGCCAGTGGCGGTGGCTTCCAGCCGGCCGTGGCGACGAAAGCACGATTGAGGAACGTCGGCTTGCCATAGCGCAGCGGCTGACCATCGAGGCCATCGACCAGGCCTCCGGCCGCGACGAGCACCGCGTGGCCGGCCGCCGTATCCCACTCGCGCGTTGGAGCGGCGCGCGGATAGATGTCGGCCCGTCCCTCCGCGACGACGCAGAACTTCAACGAGGATCCGATCGACGTGTAACCGCACGTTCCGACGGCGGCTTCGAGATAATCGATAGTGGCTTGGTTGAGATGGGATTTCGATGCGACGGCTCTCAGCTCATCGCCCCTCTCGCGCGTGTGAATGGCAATTCGGCCATTACCCTCGTCCATCCACGCCCCCGTCCCCACGCACCCGCCGTGTAACCGCCCCGTCGCGGGAGCGTAGACGATTCCGAGTTTCGGGACCCCCCGTTCGATCAGGCCGACGTTGACAGTGTAGTCGTCGCCGCCGTGAATGAATTCCTTGGTCCCATCGAGCGGGTCGACGAGAAAAAAGGTGTCGCCGTACGCCGGGATTCGACCTGCCGCGACCTCTTCTTCGGCGATGACGGGCACCCCGGTCGCGACGCGCGCCAGAGCGGCGAGGATGACCAGCTCGGCGGCGCGATCCGCTTCGGTGACCGGCGACCGGTCGCCTTTGGCTTCGACGTCGAAGCCGCGACGAACGATCGTGAGTATGGCCTCGCCGGCCTCGCGGGCAGCGTCGGCGAGCTCATCGAGAAGCCGGCTTTCGCTCAATTCAGCGCGGTGCCATCCGGATGCCGCCGTCAAGACGCACGGCGGCCGCGTTGAGATACGGGTTCTCGATCATGAAACAGGCGAGTCGAGCATATTCCTCGGCCTGTCCCAACCGTTTTGGAAACGGCACTTGCGCAGCTAGCGCATCCTGGACGTTCGGCGGCATCATCGCGACCATCGGCGTCTTGAACACGCCCGGAAGGATCGTGTTCACCCGAACGCCCTCGTTCATCAGGTCTCGTGCGATCGGCAGGGCCATGGCGAGCACCCCGCCCTTCGAGGCCGAGTAAGCGGCCTGGCCGATTTGCCCGTCCTCGGCCGCGACCGAGGCGGTGTTGATGATCACGCCCTTTTCGCCATCTTCGAGCGGCTCGAGGTCGACCATTCCGTGCGCGCTGTGCGCGATACAGCGGAAAGACCCAATGAGGTTGATTTGGATGGCCAGCTCGAACTGCTGCATCGGATAGAATTTCGCCGCCTTGGTTTCCTTGTCCCGTGCGACAGTCTTGGCCGCGTTCGCGACCCCGGCACAGTTGACCAGGATGCGCTCCTGACCGTGCGCCTCTCGCGCCCGCGCGAACGCTGCCGCCACCCGCTCGTCGCTCGTCACATCCACTTCACAGTAAATGCCCCCAATGTCCGAAGCGACTTCCGTTCCGCGATCGGAGTCACGATCAAAGACGGCCACTTTGGCGCCGCGCTTTGCAAGTTCACGCGCAGTCGCCTCGCCGAGACCTGAAGCAGCCCCGGTCACGACGGCGGCAATTCCGCTGATGTTCATGCTATCCTCATTCGTAGACCCCGATGGGGCTGAATATTGGCCGCCTATGCGATGAAAATCAGCCAAGACCAAGCGGCCGGTTCATCCGCTTGCGTCCTGTCGCGTGCCGAACACAGTCGGGCACGCCCAGACAGGTTCATCCTAAATCCAGCTTGGATAGTGGATAAGCTGAGCTACAATCGTGTAAATGACCGACTGAAGCCGATGGGGGAAGATGGTGAACTGCCCTAAATTGCTGGCAACCGCGGCAGGAATGGCATTGCTCGCTTTCCCAACATCGGTAAGCGCGCAGATCACTGCTGGCCCGGCGATCGCCGGCGTACCCGCGGCATCGAGCGTCAGCGCCTTCTATACGAATTGGGCTGCGCCCAAGATTTGGTTCCGCAGCGGAACGGCAGATCCTGCAACCGCCCAGCTGGTTGCTATCCTGAAGCGAGCGCCGTTCGATGGTCTCGCGTCGGGTCCCGCTCTCGCCGCTCAGGTGGAGCAGGCGCTGGCCCAGGCCCAGAGCGGCAAGCCGGAAGACGTCGCGGCTGCCGAGCGTGTACTTTCAACCGCCTGGGTCGAATATGTGCAGCGGGCGAAGACCCCAACGACGGGAATGATCTACGCCTATCCGGTGCTTCAACCGCAGGGTGCGCGAACCGACCAGATCTTGTTGACCGCCGCCTCCGCTCCCTCGCTGAGCACCTATCTGACCAACGTGTCGAACGTGAACCCGATCTATGCCCAGCTGCGCGACACGGCCTGGGCTCAGGCTCAAGCGGCCGGAAACTTCACACCCGATCCGCGGTTGCTGGCGAACCTCGACCGCGTTCGTTCGCTTCCCGCCTCGGGACGGTTTCTTGTGGTCGATGCGGGATCGTCGACGCTGACGCTCTATCAGAATGGGCAGGCCATCGATTCCATGAAGGTGATCACCGGCACCAACGAGCTGCCGACCCCCATGATCGCCAGCTACATGTATTACATTACCTATAACCCCTATTGGCATGCGCCCGATCATTTGGTCCGCAAGACCATCGCGCCGAACGTGCTGAAGCTGGGGCTAAGCTATTTCAAATCGCACGGTTATGACGTCGTCGACCAATGGAGCGAGCACCCGCAGGTGATTGACCCGAAGACGATTGATTGGAAGGCCGCGGCGGCAGGAACGCTTCATCTGAAGATCCGTCAGGATCCGGGGCCTTTGAACTCGATGGGAATTCTGAAATTCCCGTTCCCGAATCCCGAAGACATCTACCTACACGACACGCCAGATCATGAGAAGTTCACCAAGGCAAACCGGAATCTGAGCAATGGCTGCGTGCGGGTTGAGGATGCGAAGCGTCTTGGCCGCTGGCTGCTTGGGCAGGACCCCGTGTCGCCGGGTCGTGACGCCGAAATCCGGGTCCAGCTCCCGCAAAGCACGCGCATCTATTTGACCTACATCACCGCGCAGGTGCGAGATGGCAAGCTGACCTACTTGCCCGACATTTACGGGTGGGATCGCTCGCCGCCAACGCAGTTCGCGGGCGGCTATTCGCCGCAAGGAACGACCGGCAACTAGCGCAAACGTCTGCCGCGTTGGCCCGATGGCTAGCGCTTTCGCCTCAGGCTCGCACAAAGAAAAACCGGCCCGGGCGAATGGCCCGGACCGGTCCTTCTTTTCGATGCGCTGTTAACCGCGCTCTGGCGCCGGAGGCGGCGGCGGAGGCGGAGGCGGCGGAGCGGGACAGGTGTCCGTCGCCAGGATTACCGAGCCGTCCGGGCACGTCTGCGTCGCCGGAGGTGGCGGCGGAGGCGGAGGCGGCGGAGGCGGCGGCGGAGGCGGTGGCGGCGAGTAGAAGTTGTAAATCACGCTCGCCAGCAAGCTGTGCGACCGCCAACGCGTGTCGAGGTCGACCGGGGCGCCCTGGACTGTACTGGATCCGAACTTCAGGTTCGGAACGTTGAAGAAGCGATACTTCAGGCCAACGTCGATGTTCTGGCCAACCGCGTAACGGACCCCGAGGATGCCCTGCCAGGCAAGTCCGCTATCCGTATCGGAAAAGCTGACAACACCAGCCGGCGTAGTCGCCTCGGCGCTGTACTTTACGCTGGCGAGACCGACACCGACACCGGCGTAACCGCTCAGGCCGTCGTCATCGCCGAAGTCGAGCAGCACGTTGATCATGCCGGAAAGGGCACGAGCGCGGCCGTCCGCGTCGTAATTGTCGCCCGGGCCGCCGCCAGCAATCCGCGGATCGATGCGGAGCTGATTGACGCCTGCGCGCTTGTAGGCGAGTTCGCCTTCGAGCCGCAGCATTCCGAAGTCGTAGCCGGCAATGACATCGACGTCGTAGCCGATATTGTGTGAAACCGTGATTGCGTTCGACAGGTCCAGAACGCCGTCGTTATAGTCGACGTCCGCGTCCTCCACCCACATCACACCGCCTTCGAGCCCAACATATGGCGAATGATCCCGCGCAAAAGCGGGCTTCGCCAGGGCAGTCGATGCGAGCGCCACCGCAATGGCCAGCTTGCGCATATTTGTCCCCTTTCACGTGCGTTCTGAGATTGAACCGCCTGAACACATTATGAGAGCGCCGGTTGCCGCGCAAGCGGGGGATTGCCGTGGGACTGTTGCGCAAAAGCCTCAATACAAATTGGGCGAAAACGGAAGCCTTTGACGGATTTGAGTTTTTTAAGTCTCGATGACTCCGTGCCCCCGAAGGGCTTCAAGAATTCGCGCAACGTCGCGGCGTGCTTCGAGGTCGATCGCAGTCCCGGGTGACCCTGGGGCGATCACGGCAACCCCGGTTTCGGCGACCCGTCCATGCCATCGCCGGCTTGCGGTCGCCAATGCGCCCGTGGCTGAGTGAGTCACCGAGACAAGGCATCCTCGGGCCATCGCCGGGACAGGGATCGGGATCATCGACGCAGGGCTAATGAGCAGGAACAGATCGCCAATCGCATGGTCCGCCTTAGCGCATTGGGTGGCTACTCGCCCCCTCAGCAGCCTCGTCAGGCGAAACCGGCCCGCTCCCAGGGGCTGGACATCCGCGAACTGGATGAGCTCGTCACCCACCAATGCCAGATTGGCACCGCTCGCCAGATCAAGGTCGTCGCAGCTGTTGAGCCACTGGTTTTCATCGATGAGCCGGACCTCGACACAGTCGTCGACCAACGTTGTTACGGCCTGGCCCAGGACCGCCTTTCGATTTGCGGTTCGCCCGCTCGCCAGGAACGCGCCGCAACTGACCTCGACCGGGACTGGCTTCCAGCCTGGGGTCGGGGTTGACGCTGCGAGATAAAGAATTGGGTCCGATGCTTCCGCGCTCATTAGGTCAGGCAGTTCGACAAGAGCCATGCTGAGCTCGCCGGCCACGATGTCGTTCGTTGGCAGGACGCGCCCCGGATCGGCTGGCAGCCCCGCTCGTGCTCGCCACACCGGCCGCAGTTCGACCACCGCGACAAATCCTTCGATCGTCGAGCGCTGAACTTGCCAATGCGTCGGCGAACCGGTGAGTGCAACCTGGCGGCCTGGCTCCAGCGTCACGAATCTTGGCGGTAATCGAACGGTGAACTTGTCCCGCTGCGTCCAATGCCGTGCCATTATGTCTTCGGTCAGGGTTCGGGCGTCGCTTGCGCCGAGGACTCCCGGAAGCTCGATCTTGGCTTCGCTTCCTGAGTGATCGATGACGTCGCTGCGCGAGAGACCCAGCTGATAATCGCGTTGTCGCTCGTAATAACTGAGCGACAGGGACGATGGTAACGAGCGCGCCGGAGTCTGCGCCCGTTCGAACCGGGTGACCCTGCCGTTGTCCGCGCAGCATCCCAGTTCGTCTTCGGTTATCGTTTGGGCTGGGCTCGTCGATGGCGAGCGCAGGGTCGAACCCTCTTCTAGAAGGTCGATACCGAACGCCTCCACGATCGGCTCGATGGCTGCGCTGATCGAAGGTCCCATGGCAGCATATCCGCCGATCGTTGTGATCTCGTCGCAATCGATCAGGCCCGCGCTCGCGTCCTGGAGGACGGCGCCGAGGAGCGGCGGCGCCTCATCGGCGACGACCTCGAAGGTCAGGACCCAGGCGAAGTCGTGCTCCGGGCCCCGCAATCCATCGGCATGGTCGCCCGAGAAAAGCTGTGCCTCGCTGCCGTTCGGCCATTTCAGCCGCCCGAGGCTCGGTTCCCAGCTAAGGTGCCCCGAATGATGCTTGGCCACCGCAAGCAATCCGCTGACGCCCTCCACCATGATTGCCCGGGCGTCGGCGATGGTCGCTCCGACAAGCGCGATCCGCACCCCCGGCCTGTTGTTTGCGAGGCGATAGATCCACTCCGCCCCTGCTCTGGTCTTGCCGAACCCCCGGCCGGCCATCATCAGCCAAACCCGCCAGCCTTCGCTTTTCGGCGGAAGCTGGCTTCGATGCGCCCAAAGCTCGAACCACGCGTCGAATTCCGCCAAATCGGCGACCGTCAGCTTGGCGGCGAAGCGGCGCATGTGATCGGGGGTCGCCTTGCGTAGCCACCGGAACAGGCGCCCCACGTCCGCAAAGCTCATGCCTCGCCCGAGTCTTCTTTCTCGATCCGCTTCTTCAGGCGCATGAGCTTCTTGAACAGTCGCTCCCGGCTTTCAGTGAGGTCTTCCTGCGGCGTTTCGGTGTTCGCAAGGGCCGCCGTCGCCCGATGCATTCTCAGCAGGGATAAACCAAGCTGGTTCGAATATTCGCGCATCCTCTCTTCGGATCCGTCGCGCCTCTTCACCACCTTTTCGGCGCCGTTGAAGGCGCGCTCGAGAAGCACCAGCTCAAGCCGTTGGTAAGCGGTCCCGATCGCCTCGATCCATCCGGCTCGGAACGCGGCGTTCGATTTCTTTCTTCGGTGGGCATAAGGGAGGCAAACTCCCGCTTGCCTCGCCGCCTCCGTTACATTGCAGGTCTCGGCCAGGACCGAGAGGAACTCACACTCTTTCTTCTTCGTCCAATTGCGCCGGGAGGCTTTGCGCATCTGCGGCTTGCTCCCCCCTTTCAACACCATCTTCCGACCCATTCGGCACCCCCCAAAGAAAATCGGGCCTCACCGCTCGCGCGGCAGGCCCGACTCGCAATTCTTCACTGTGCCTGCCGGATAGCAAGGCAGCGTGACGCTGTCAAGCAGTTTTTACCGATTTGGTTATTTTTATTTCGTCCTACTGTCTGCTAGCGGAGCGATGGCCGCGCCGGGCGCCTGAACCGAATGGCCGCTCAGCCGCTCTAATAGAGTGCACGCCATACCGGCGCCAAGGAGTGAATGATGTTCTTCGCCCGAATTGCGGCCGTCGCCGCGCTTTCGCTGGCTCTCGCGGCCCCCGCTCCCGCTCAGCGTGCGGCCCAAACCATCTATCTGTGGAGCTTCGGCTTCTCACCCAAGCCCATCCAGCTGGCCGCCGGCCGCCCGGTCACCCTGACCTTCGTCAATCGGTCGGGCAGCAGCCACGACTTCACCGCAAAGGAATTCTTCGCGCGCTCGCGCTTCACGGCGGGCTCGGCGCCGGAAGGGGAGATTGAGCTTCGCGGCGGAGAAACGAGGAATATAACGCTCGTCCCGGCGCGGGGCACCTACAAGGCGCGTTGCAGCCATTTCCTGCATTCGACGATGGGCATGACCGACCGGATCATCGTCAACTGACGCCGCAGGCGTCACCCCGGACTTGATCCGGGGTCCAGGAAAGCATCCATTTCGCCGTCCGCGGCGCACGTCTTCGCGATAGACCCTGAACCAAGTTCGGGGTGACGGGTTAAGAATGCCATGCGCCCGGTGTTTTTCGTCACGATCGCCTTCGCCGCGGCCGCGGCCGCCCCTCTGACCGGTTGCGTCACCGACTTCCCGCAGGGCGGAGCGCCGATGGCGCTGGTCAATTCCGCGGGCCAGTCGGTCGGCACGGTCCGCGCCTGGCAGACGGCCGGCGGAGTGAGCTTCCGCCTCGACGCCACCGGCCTGCCGCATGGAATCCACGCAATCCACATCCACGGCGTCGGCCGCTGCGATCCTCCCGATTTCGCCAGCGCCGGGCCGCACTGGAACCCGGCGATGCGCAAGCACGGCGCCAACAACCCGGCCGGCCCTCACGCGGGCGACCTGCCGAACATCGAAGTCTCGGCGAACGGCGTGCTCGGCGCGACCGTCACGCTCCCCGGAGCGAGCCTGACCGGCGCCGGTCCGGCCGGAGTCCTGCTCGACGGCGACGGCGCTTCCCTCGTGATCCACGCCGCCCCCGACGATTATGTCACCGACCCCAGCGGCAACAGCGGAGCCCGCATCGCCTGCGCGGTGCTCCACGCGAACGCGGAGATCCGCTGACTAGGGCTGCTCGGCCCTTGCCTTCAGATAAGCGTAAAGCTCGTCGCGCTCGTGCGATGTCAGGTGGCTGAAGCGTGTTTGCGCGACCCCGGACATCATCTCGCGAAGCTTGCGATGACCGGTCGGAATTCCCTGTGTGATCAGCCGCTCGAACTCGGCTCGCGAATAGCCTCCGGCCACAATCAGATCCGGTATAGGGCCTTTGGCGGCTCGACCGCCTTCGAGCTTTGGCCCGTGACACTCGGCACAAGTCACCGAGGCAATGTATCGTCCGCGTGCGTATCGCTCGCCAAGATCGATCGGCCGCGCATTCTTCGTTTCGGCCACCATCTGCGCGGCCGACTTGAACTTGCCTGATGCGATCTCCTCCTTGTCGAGCTTGCTGAACTGTGGCGGCGGAAGTTTCTCCCCTTGCGCCTTGAGGGTGCGCAAATAGGCGATGAGCGCGCGCAAGTCTGAGTCGCTCAGATGCTGGAAGATCTCGGATGGCATTCCCCATACCGCCTTGCGCTCAGGGTGCGTGCCGCTGCGAATGATGCCGTCCAGCTGGGCGTTCGTATATTCGGGCACCTCGACACTGAGGTTGGAGGCATAGAGCGGCCCATATTGCGGCTCGTCTTTGGTAAAGAATGTCCCTTCCAGGTGCGCGCCATGACAGCCGGTGCAGCCCAGGACATGGGTCAGCCGCTCCCCATGCGCCACCTTCGATGCCGCGTCGGTGACCTGGGCTCCGTCGAACGTGATCTCCGCCGGCTTGGCGGCCGGTTTCGGTTGTTGCTGGCACGCCGCGAGCAACAGCGCGACGATCGTCCAATGTCGCATCGGCGGAATCCCCTGAGGGGGGTGTAGCATAATTAGCCCGGATTGATCGCGATCATGTTCGTTGATAGGACAGTAGTGCTCGGGCCAATAAATTTAGGAAGAGCTATGGAGTTGCCCGACGCCAGGGAGGTATTCGCCCTCCTTCAGCTAATAACGCCGGGCATCATTATAACCGCGATACGCGCCCGAGCAGTTACAGGGATCGCGCCAGAGCTAAAAGATAAGATCCTCGAGTTTGGTATCATCTCAGTAATTTACGGCGCACTTGTCGGTCCGATGTTCCATGATGCTAGCGGGCTGAGTTTGCCAGCGGCCTGGTGGGCAATACTCTACTCGATTCTGCTGCCTGTTGCGATCGGGGTCGGGCTGGCGTACTGCAGTGGCTACCGGCTAATCTACAAAGCCGCCGACCGAATTCGGCTTCCGCTGGCTCACCATTTGCCCACAGCGTGGGACTATACGTTTGGGGCTCTCCCGGCGGGAACCTTCATTCTCGTGACACTGACGGATGGGACGACGATCCCGGGTAAGATGTCAAAGAATTCATTCGCATCGTCAACGAAAGACGAGCGCGATTTGCTTATCGAAGAGCTTTGGCAGTTTGACGGGAACGGCGATTGGACTCAGGTTGAACCGGCGCGAAGTATGCTCATATGCGGAAAGGACATCCGCTTAGTGGAGGTGTTCTGATCATGCCCAATAAGGCAAAGGCCAAGCCAAGCTCTTCGAGCCACTCGCCTGTTCAAAAAGGCTGGGCCCCGAACGTCCAAGGAGGATTTAAGCCGAGCGGAAACGTTTCCACGAACCCGCCAAGAGGCGGTAGCGGCGTGAAGCCGCCACCGGGCTCTTCAAAGAAATAACCTAAGCCCCGATCAGCTCCCGCCCGATCAGCATGCGCCGCACTTCGTTGGTGCCCGCGCCGATATCGAGCAGCTTGGCGTCGCGATAGTAACGCTCGACCGGCCAATCCTTCGTGTAGCCGGCGCCCCCCAGCGCCTGGACGGCTTCGTTCGCGACCCTGACCGCATTCTCGCTCGCCAGCAGGATCGCGCCGGCTGCGTCGTGGCGCGTGGTCTTGCCCGCATCGCAGGCTTTCGCGACCTGGTAGACGTAGGCCCGCGATGAGCTAAGCGCGACATACATGTCGGCGACTTTGGCCTGCATCAGCTGGAAGGTGCCGATCGGCTTTCCGAACTGCTTGCGCTCGCGGACATAGGGCAAGACGGTGTCGAGACAGGCCTGCATGATCCCGATCTGCATTCCAGCGAGGATGGTACGCTCGTAATCGAGGCCGCTCATGAGGACCTCGACCCCCTTATTCTCCTCGCCAAGGATGTTCTCGGGGGGGACGAAACAATCCTCGAACACCAGTTCGGCGGTCGGCGAACCGCGGATTCCGAGCTTGTCGACCTTCTGGCCGACGGAAAAGCCGGTCATTTCCTTTTCGATCAGGAACGCCGTGATCCCGCGGCTTCCCTCGCCGGTCTTGGCATAGACGACCAGCGTCTCGGCTTCCGATCCGTTGGTGATCCAGAATTTGGTGCCGTTGAGGCGATAGCCGTTGCCCGACTTCTCGGCTTTCAGCTTCATTCCGACGACGTCGCTGCCCGCGCCGGCCTCGCTCATCGCCAGCGCGCCGACGTGCTCTCCGCTGATCAGTTTGGGCAGGAATTGCTTCTTCTGCTCAGTGTTCGCCCAGCGGCGGATCTGGTTGATGCACAGGTTCGAGTGAGCGCCGTAGCTTAAGCCCACCGATCCCGACG
>JBKPKF010000238.1:0-9520 GCA_046730995.1 Pseudomonadota bacterium | reverse complement strand
TCAGCCAGTCGCGGCCGTTCATTTGCAATCGGATCACGTGCGCCTTTTCGCGCAGGCCGAGGCTCGTCGCGTCCGCGAGGTTGCGATCAAACGCCTGGGGAGGAAGCGGTTTCATGACCGCGGGAATTACCGGTTACAGGCGTGTTCCCGCCAACAAATGGCCGGACTCGACCTATAAGTTCAGCTTATCAGTCTCTGAGCAGCTCGTTGATGCTGGTCTTGGACCGCGTCCGCTCGTCAACGCGCTTGACGATGACCGCGCAGGCGAGCCCTGGGCCGCCGTCCTTGCCTGGAAGGTTGCCTGGAACGACGACCGAATAGGCCGGCACCCGGCCATAATGGACTTCACCCGAAGCGCGGTCGACGATTTTGGTCGAGGCGCCGAGGAAAACCCCCATCGAGAGGACCGAGCCCTGCTCGACGACGACTCCTTCGGCGACTTCCGCCCGCGCTCCGATGAAGCAATCGTCTTCGATGATCACCGGCCCCGCCTGAAGCGGCTCGAGCACCCCGCCGATCCCCGCTCCGCCGGAGATGTGGACGTTCCTGCCGATCTGCGCGCAACTTCCGACGGTCGCCCAGGTATCGACCATCGCGCCTTCGCTGACATAGGCTCCGATATTGACGAAGCTCGGCATCAGCACCGCTCCCGGCGCGACATAGGCTCCGCGGCGAACGATCGCTCCCGGAACTGCACGGAAGGCGGCGGCGGAAAACTCCTTCTCGCCCCAGCCGGCAAATTTCGAGGGCACCTTGTCCCACCAATGACCGCCGCCGGACCCTCCAGAGATTAGCTCCATCGGATTGAGCCGGAAGGACAGCAGAACCGCCTTCTTCAGCCACTGGCGGACTGTCCATTCGCCGCCAACTTTGTCGGCTATTCGGGCTTCACCGGAATCGAGCGCGGCAAGCGCGGCATCGACCGCCTGCCGTACGGGCCCCTTCGTAGCCGGGCCGATCGAATCCCGCTCTTCCCAGGCGCGTTCGATCAGGGCTTGCAGCGCTTCGTCCATTCACTCGTCCCCCAGAATCGTCTGCAGCCATTCGCCGACGTCGGTGATCCGATGGTCGACGAGAGCATCGTCATAGGCGTGATTGCCGCGTTCGGAGCCGTTGTCGACCCACACGGTTGTCATTCCGAGCTGCTTCGCAGGAACGAGGTTCTGAGCCATGTCGTCGACCAGCAGCGCACGCTTTGGGTCAATCCCGAATTTTTCGCAGAGCAAAGCATAACCGTGCGGATCCGGCTTGGGCCGTAGCTCGCTTGCGTGGATGTCGTGAAGCTCATCGAAATGCTCCCGGACTCCGATCGCCTCCAGGACGCGCCTGGCATAGGGCGCATCGCCATTGGTGAAGACGAGTTTCCGGCCCGGCAGGCGCGAGAGCGCGACCGCGAGGCGCGCGTTCGCTTCAATCCGGTCAAGCGGGATGTCGTGGACGTCTTCAAGGAAATCGTGCGGATCGATCGCATGCTCCTTCATGAGACCCGCGAGCGTCGTCCCATGCTGGTGGAAGTGCGCTTTCTGGACGCGTTTCGCTTCATCCAGGTTGCAGCCGAGAAGGCGCTGGATGTATGCTCCCATCCGCTCGTCAATCAGCGAAAAAAGTCCCGCCGACGCCGGATAGAGACAATTGTCGAGGTCGAAAATCCAGTCGCGGACGTGTCGAAAATGCGGGTCCATGGCCGCCATGGTCCCTAATGACTTCAACAGCTTAAGCAAATTGTAAGGTTTCATAAACCATAAGTGCAGACCGGGAAGCCGTGCTGTTTCAACGGCTTGAGCGGAGTTGGAAATGAAAACCAGGTTTTTAGCAACGACGGGCTGCGCGACTTTGCTCGTGCTTGGCCTTTCGGCTTGCGGCGGTGGTGGCGGCGGAGGGGGCAGCGTTCAGCCGATTGCGCCACCTCCCACGACGACCACTCCTCCGCCTCCACCCCCACCCCCGCCACCGCCCCCTTCAGGCACGAATTACGATACGCAGGAGTATCGGACGTCGACTTATGCGGTGAACGCCAACGCGATCGCGGCCTACAATGCGGGCGCCACCGGCAAGGGCATCAAGATCGGGATCGTCGACAGCGGCATCAATCCAAGTCTCGCTGAGTTCGCCGGCAGGATCGACCCGGCGAGCCGCGACGTCGCCGGAAGCCGCGGTGTTTCCGACGAGGGCGGACACGGCACGGCCGTAAGCGCCGTCGCGGCCGCGGCCCGCAACGACGTGCGTACGCTCGGAGTCGCCTTCGACGCGACGATCGTCAGTGAGCGCGCCGACAGTCCCGGAAGCTGCGCGGATACATCCGCGGACGGCGGCTGCACATTCTTCGACGGAGCGATCGCGAGCGGCATCGATGCGGCCCGCCTGGCCGGTGCCAAGGTGATCAACCTCTCACTCGGCGGCTCGAGCCCGGGCCCGACGCTTCTCTCCGCGATGCAGCGCGCAGTGAACGCCGGTATCGTCATCGTGATCTCGGCGGGGAATGACGGCGACAAGCCCGAAGGCGTCAATCCTGATCCGTTTGCGTTGACGCCAGCCCAGACGTTTCCGGGCATGGTCATCATTGCCGGCTCGGTCGGAGTCAGCGACGGCACCCAGCACGGTGTCAATGCTGGCATCATCTCGGATTTCTCCAACCGGGCGGGCAGCGGCGCGCAATATTATCTGATGGCGCAGGGCTACAACGACGTCGCTCCCGATCAGACCGGCGCGTATTTCTATTGGTCAGGAACCAGCTTCTCGGCACCGACGATCACCGGCGCTGTCGCACTCATGGCGCAAGCCTTCCCGAACCTGACCGGCTCGCAGATCGTCAACATCCTGTTCCAGAGTGCCGACGATCTGGGCGCGACGGGGACCGACGCGATCTACGGTCGCGGGCGGCTCAATATCGCCAAGGCGTTCCAGCCGATCGGCTCGACCAGCCTTGCGGGTAGTCAGACAGCAGTCAGCACGACGTCCAACGGCGACATGCCGCCGGCGGCCGGCGACGCCAACAAGAACCAGGGTTTCGGAGCGATCATCCTCGACGGCTACAACCGCGCGTTCGCAATCAACCTGGCGGCAACGCTTCGCCAGGCCGATAGAGATCATCCGCTCAGCCGAGCTTTGCAAGGCGATATCCGAGCCGGCAGTGCGGCCGCCGGCCCGATCAGCGTAGCCATGACGGTGAGCCAGCGGCACGATTCGCAGGGCTTCGCGCTGGAACGCATGGGAATTGGCCCAGAGGATGCGCGGCAGGCCCGGTTGATCGCGGGCTCCGCGGTTGCCCGGCTCGACAGCAAGACCGCGGCCGCCTTCGGCTTCGCCCAGGGCGCCAAGGCGCTTGAGCGGCAGCTGACCGGCGCTCAGGCCGGCGCCTTCCTGATCGCTAGGGATATTTCGGGCGACCCGGGTTTCACCGCCAAGCGCAATTCCAGCATGGCTGTGCGTCACCAGTTCGGAAAGACGGGGGTCACGGTCTCGAGCGAAAGCGGCAATGTCTGGCAGGAAACCCGGAACAGCGCTTACGGCTCGCCCTACCGTTATACTTCCATGGCCCTCGACCGCCATTTCGGTAACAGCTGGCTGTCGGCTGGACTGAGCCGGCTCGAAGAGAAGCAGACTATGCTCGGCGGCCGCATGTCCGGAGTGCTTGGCGGCGGCGGCGCGACCACCACATTCCTCGACATCGAGGCTCGCCGCAGCTTCGGGAATGGCTGGAGCGCCGGGCTCAGCGCCCGCCGCGGCTGGACCGATTTCGCGGCCGGCAAGTTCCAGACCGGCGCTTACGGTATCGACGTCACCAAGCTCAATGTCCTGGGCGACGGCGACAGGCTCGGCCTCAGGATCTCGCAGCCGCTCCGGATCGAA
Source organism: Pseudomonadota bacterium (assembly GCA_046730995.1). Classification (GTDB taxonomy): domain Bacteria; phylum Pseudomonadota; class Alphaproteobacteria; order Sphingomonadales; family Sphingomonadaceae; genus Sphingomicrobium. The sequence continues at coordinate 5,671 of JBKPKF010000238.1, read as the reverse complement.
CATGGCGGGTTCGCCATGCTTCTCCCGACCGCCTACAATTATGCGACCGAGACAGCCACCGACAGCCTGACTCGGTTCTCGTTGGCGCCGAGCGGGCGTGAAGTCGATACGGAGCTGAGCTACGGCTCAAGCCTGTTTGACGGGAACGGCTGGTTGGGCGGAAACCTGTTCTTCCGCCGTCAGCCGGGGCACATCGCCGATTCGAAGAACGACCTCGGCGCCGCGATCCGTTTCACACTGGGTTTCTAGGCGCTTCGTCGCCTGAATTTGGGCGTCAGCATCCCGACGTCGCGCCGGTAATTCTCGTAATCCTGGCCGAAATAGCCGACGAGGTCGCGCTCCTCGTAGCGGATGGCGATCAGAATGTAGATTGAGATCCCCGCGGCCAGTAGCAGATGCCCGGCGGTCATTTCCGGCGCGGCCCAGAAAGCGAGAATGAAACCGAGGTATAAGGGGTGGCGCACCCACTTGTAGAAAAGCGGCTGGTGGAACTTTGGCGGTTCTGCATCTCTCCCGCGCATAGAGAGCCAAGCCTGCTGCAGGCCGAACAGCTCGAAATGGTTGATCAGGAACGTACTGAGGAGAACGGTCAGCCAACCCACCCAGAACAACGCCCAGATCAAATTGACGACCGCCGGAGTCGATACGCTCCAAACAACCGTGTCGATCGGTCGCCAGAACACCATCAGAATGATGAGCATGGCGCTGGCCATCACGACATAGACGCTGCGCTCGGCCGGTTTCGGAATGACCTGGGTCCACCATCGTTTGAAGCCCTGCCGGGCCATGACGCTGTGCTGAAGCCCGAACAGCGCGATGAGCGCGACATCGATGACCGCGGCGTTGACGGGCGCGGTCTGCGGCCCGCCCGTGTCGACCGTCACCGGGGCGAAGCTCAAGTCGCCGACGAACACGATCAGGTAAAGAAAGGTCGCAAAAAAAATCGCATAAGCGACGATCGAAAAGAGCAAGGTTGCTGCGCGTGACATTGCCGATCTCCCCTTCGGCTGTGTGGATTCGTCTAGCGGTCGGCCACTCCGTACTTCACGATGATCGGAGCCTCGCATCGTCCGATATGGCGGTAGACAGCTTTGTACATATCCGCGTCGGGCAGCTCGCCGAGCTTTTGCGCCTTGGGCGTTTTGCCGCGCCGGGCCGCTTCATAGCGCGATGTTGCGGGACAGCTCGCAGGCTGGTCGGCTTTCGGATTGATCGTCGGCATGTCGGCCGCGGGTCCGGCGGAAGCTGCAGCGAGGGCAACGAGAAGGAGAGACATTCAACTGCTCCTTTCGGGGAGCAGGACTTAGCACCGTTCACCTAGACGGTGAAGCTCTCGCCGCAACCGCAGGCGCCCTTGGCGTTCGGATTCTCGAACACGAAGCCCGCCGCGAAATCGTCCTCGCGCCAATCCATGACCGATCCGATGAGGTAAAGGACGGATGCTCCGTCCACGTAGAAATTGCCGCCCGGAGTCTCGATCTTCTCGTCGAACGCATCCTCCTCGGTCACATAACCGACCGAATAAGCGAGGCCCGAGCAACCGCGGCGAGGAGTCGATAGCTTGACCCCGATCGCGCCCTCTGGCGCCTTGGCCATGAGCTCGGCGATGCGGTCCTGCGCCGCCGAGGTCAAAGTGATCGCAGCCGGACGCGCGCGCAGTTTCGTTTCCTTATTCACAGCATTCCCAATTCTAATCTCGCCTCGTCGCTCATCTTCGACGGGTCCCATGGCGGGTCCCAGACCAGGTTCACGACCGCGTCGCGGATTCCGGGCACCGACAGCACCCGCAGCTCGACCTCATTTGGAAGCGATTCGGCAACCGGGCAGTGCGGGGTCGTCAGCGTCATGGTGATGACGGCGTCGCCGTCTTCGGAAATGTCGACGTCGTAGATCAACCCGAGCTCGTAAATGTCGACCGGAATCTCGGGGTCGTATATCGACTTCAGGGCCTCGACGACGGACGCCTGAAGGTCGCTTCCGGGGCCACCTACCGGCTCTTCGTCCTTCTCTCCGGCGAGGAAACCCGTGAGATAGTCGCGCTTGCGCTCGAATTCCTGGGTCACGCGGGCGCGCGGCGGCGGGGTCACCGAATCGACCTCTTCCGTCTCGATCTTACGCTCGCGGTTCATCCGAAGATCCGTCTTACCTGCTCGATTCCGCTCACCAAAGCCTCGATGTCCGAGCTGTCGCTGTGCGCCGCGAAGCTCGCCCGCGCGGTCGCCTCCACTCCAAGCCAGCGCATCAACGGCTGGGCGCAATGATGGCCGGCGCGGACCGCGACCGCCGCATCGTCCAATATGGTGGCGGTGTCGTGCGCATGCACCCCGTCGACGTTGAAGCTGACGATGCCCGCGCTGTCCTCGGGGCCGTAAATCGTGACTCCGGGCATGGCCGACAATGCCGAGCGCGCTTCGGCGACGAGCGCCGACTCGTGGGCGTGAATCGCATCGAGGCTGAGCGTTTGCACCCAGTCCACTGCCGCCTGCAGCCCAACTGCTCCGACGATGTGCGGAGTTCCCGCCTCGAACCGCGCTGGTGGATCGAGGAAGGTCGTCTCCTCGAACGTAACCTTCTCGATCATCGCACCGCCGCCCTGCCATGGCGGAAGCGACTGGAGCAACTCGGCACGGCCCCACAGGCAACCGATGCCGGTCGGCCCGTAAAGCTTGTGCGCCGAGAATGCGTAGAAATCGGCGCCGATCGACGCCACGTCGACCGGGAGGCGCGGCACCGCCTGGCAGCCGTCGAGTAACAATAAAGCGCCCCTGCTGTGCGCGATGTGGGCCGCGCGTTTCGCATCAAGGATCGACCCGAGCACGTTCGACACGTGCGCGAAGGCGACCACTCGATGCTCTTCGGTGAGCATCGCTTCGGCCGCGCCGAGGTCGATCTGTCCGTCGGACGCCAGGGGCACGGCGTCCACTTCGTAGCCGGCGAGCTGCCAGGGAACGATGTTGCTGTGATGCTCCAGGGTCGACAGCAGCACGCGGCCGCGCCCCTCTTTGGGGAGCGTGCGCGCGACGAGGTTGATCGCCTCGGTCGCGCCGCGGGTGAAGATCAGCTCATTGGGCTGGCCGCCGATCAGGCCGGAAGCGGCCGCTCGCGATGCCTCGTAGCTCGCGGTCATTTCCGCCGAGCGTTCGTAGACTCCGCGGTGCACCGTCGCGTAGTCCTGCGCATAGGCTTTCGTGATCGCGTCGATCACCGCCTGCGGCTTCTGCGCGGTCGCGGCGCTGTCGAGATAATGCCAGTTGGTGATCGCCGGGAACTGGTCGCGGACATCCAGCATCGAGTTGGCGATGAGGGCAGTTTCGCGGTTCATCCGACGACCCTCCGGAGCGCCGCGCGCGCAGCTTCGCTGATTGTTTGCGGCTCTTTCGCGCTGTCCCACAGGCCCATGATGAAGCCTTCCAGCAGCAGCGCCCGCGCGCTCGCCGGATCGAGCCCGCGACTTTCCGCATAGAAGAGCTGCATCGCGTCGAGTTCGCCGACGCTCGCGCCGTGAGCGCACTTCACGTCGTCGGCGAAAATCTCCAGCTCGGGCTTGCAGTTGGCCGTCGCTCCGCGATCGAGCAGAATGGCTTTAACCGATTGCTCGGCGTCGGTTTGCTGCGCGCCACGCGCGACCTCAACCTTGCCGAGGTAGGAGCCGGTCGCCTTGCCGTTCAGCACGCTGCGGATGTGCTGGCGCGAGCGGCCGCCTTCGCCGACGTGCTTCACGTTGGTGACGATTTCGTTGGTCGATAGGCCGGTACCGATGTTCGCTCCGAACAGCTCGAAATCGGCGCCTTCGGCGAGGCTCACCTCAAGCTCGGTTCGGCCATATTCCAAGGCGGTATTAAGCACGAAAATCCGTGCCTTCGCGCCGGGTTCTAGAGCAATCTGAACGCGGCGCACGAGGACGTCATCGTCCCCCGGAAGCCAGATTTTCTCGAAGCTCTCTCCGGGCCCGACGGTGAGACTCAGCGGCTCGGCGAATTGCTGCCAAACCGGGCGCAGCGCGTCGAGGTCGGCGTAGCGCCATTCCTCCTGCTTGCGGGTAGGGAAGGCCGCGGTCATGCGGCCGCCTCCGTATAGCCTTCGCGCTCGAGGTCACGGGCGAGCTCGATGTCGCCGGATCGCGTGATGCGGCCGGCCTGCAGCACGTGGACGCGGTCGGGGCGGACATGCTCGAGCAGCCGTTCGTAATGGGTAATCAGAAGCACGCCCTTATCACGCGCGCGCATGATCCGGTTGATGCCTTCGCCGACGATGCGCAAAGCGTCGATGTCGAGGCCGCTGTCAGTCTCGTCGAGCACCGCGAACCTCGGCGCGATGATGCCCATCTGGACCATCTCGGCGCGTTTCTTTTCGCCGCCCGAAAAGCCGACGTTGACCGGGCGCTTCAGCATCTCGGCGTCCATGTCGAGCAGCTTCGCCTGCTCGCGCGCGACCTTAATGAACTCGGCGCCGGACAGCTCCGCCTCGCCGCGCGCACGGCGCTGCGAATTGAGGCTCTCGCGCAGGAATTGGAGGTAGGAGACGCCAGGAATCTCGACCGGATATTGGAAGCCGAGGAACAGCCCAGCCGCGGCGCGCTCGTGCGGCTCCATCGCGAGCAGGTCGCGAGCGTCGAACGTCGCGCCGCCTTCGCTTACCGCATAGCCCGGCCGGCCGGCGAGCACGTAAGCGAGCGTCGACTTGCCCGATCCGTTCGGGCCCATTATCGCGTGCACCTCGCCCGCGGGGACGCTCAGCGACACGCCGTTCAGGATCGGCTTGTCGGCGACGGTCGCGTGAAGGTTGGTGATCTGAAGCACTAGCCGACACTTCCTTCCAAACTGATCCCCAGCAGCTTCTGCGCTTCGACCGCGAACTCCATCGGCAGCTGCTTCAGCACCTCCCGGGCGAAGCCATTGACGATCAGCGCGACGGCGCTTTCCGCGTCGAGCCCACGGCTCATCGCGTAGAAGAGCTGGTCCTCGCTGATCTTCGACGTCGTAGCCTCATGCTCGATCTGCGCGGTCGGGTTCTTGACCTCGATGTAGGGCACGGTGTGCGCGCCGCAGTCGCCGCCCAGCAGCAGCGAATCGCACTGGGTGAAGTTGCGCACGTTTTCCGCGCGGGGAAGCACGCGCACGAGCCCGCGATAAGTGTTGTTGGATCGGCCCGCGCTGATGCCTTTCGAGACGATGGTCGAGCGCGTGTTGGCGCCGATGTGGATCATCTTCGTGCCGGTGTCAGCCTGCTGGCGGTTGTTGGTGAGCGCGACCGAATAGAATTCGCCGACGCTGTCATCGCCCTTCAGAATGCAGCTCGGATATTTCCAGGTGATCGCGCTTCCGGTCTCGACCTGGGTCCAGCTGACCTTCGAGCGGTCGCCGCTGCAGAGCGCGCGCTTGGTGACGAAATTGAAGATGCCGCCGCGGCCTTCCTTGTCGCCGGGATACCAGTTCTGGACGGTGGAATATTTTACCTCGGCGTCCTCGTGAGCGAAGATCTCGACCACCGCGGCGTGGAGCTGGTTTTCGTCGCGCATCGGCGCGGTGCAGCCTTCGAGGTAGGAGACGTAGGCGCCCTTGTCGGCGACGATCAGGGTGCGCTCGAACTGGCCGGTGTTCTCGGCATTGATTCGGAAATAGGTCGAAAGCTCCATCGGGCAGCGGACGCCCTCGGGCACGTAGACGAAGGT